>CADBTQ010000001.1 GCA_902797685.1 uncultured Eubacteriales bacterium
AATTATATCACAAGTTTGGAAGAATATATAGCCCTTGTTGAAGATTGGATAGAGTTTTACAATACGAAGCGCATAAAAAACAGGAAGAGAACTTAATCCCTTCCTGTTAAGCGTTTTTTTATTGAGTGTCCTAAATGGGGTTCACTTCAGCTTGCGAGGTTTTTTGTATCCTCGATAGGGTCTTACTTGGACAAAATGTCGTCCGCGACCAACAGTCCGTTGGCGCCCGCTTGCGCCAGTCCTCTCGTCCCGCCCGCGCCGTCCCCGATGGCGTACACCGTGGGGGTGATGGCGAAGTGGTCGTTGAGGAAATGGGGCCGGATGGAGTAGAACTTGGCTTCCACGCCGTACAGCAGCGTGTCGTAGTTGGCGGTCCCCGGCGCGATCTTGTCGAGGGCGTAGATGGTCTCGATGATGTTGTCCAACTGCCGCTTGGGCAAGCACAAACTCAAATCGCCCGCCACCGCTTTGAGGGTGGGGCGTACGGTCGAATGGGACAAGCGGTGTTCGTTGGTGCGCTGCCCCTTGATCAGGTCGCCGAAACGTTGCACGATGACCCCGCCGCCCGCCGTCATGTTGGCAAGTTTGCAAATGTGCTTGGCGTACTCGATGGGCTTGTTGAAAGGTTGGGTAAAGCGAGTGGTGGACAGGATGGCGAAGTTGCTGTTTTGGGTCTTTTTGGCGGGATCCGCGTTGGCGTGTCCGTTGACCGTCAGGATGCCGTCGTTGTTTTCGATCACCACTTCGCCGCCCGAATTAAAGCAGAAAGTACGGGTGGTGTCCCCGTATTGCTTAGTGTGGTACACGATCTTGGGCTCGTAGATCTTTTGGGAGATGTGTTCCCATACGATGCGGGGGAGTTCCACCCTCACGCCGATATCCACTTGGTTGTTGTCCACCGCCACGCCCAACTTGGCGCACTGCGTCCCAAACCATTCGCTACCCGATCTGCCGACCGCCAGTATCAATTTGTCGTAGGAATACACGCTGCCGTCACGGCAGGTCACCGTGTGGGCGGTATCGTCCACTTCGTCCACCGATACGGACGTGACAAAATCCACCTTGTCCTTCAAAAACTCGGTCAAAGCGCTCATCACTTGGAAGTTGCCGTCCGTGCCCAAGTGTTTGACTTTGGCTTGCAACAGGTGCAGATCGTGCTCCAAACATTTGCGTTTGAAATCGTCGTCGGGCAGATAGGTCTTTTGAGTCGCCCCAAAGCGGTCCAAAATGGTCGCCACTTGGTCGATATAATCAAGGGTTTTGTCCACGCCCACGATATCCTGCAGCCAACCGCCGTATTCGGACGTGATGTTGAATTTGCCGTCCGAAAAAGCTCCCGCGCCGCCCACGCCTTCCATGATGGAGCATTGGCTGCATTTGGCGCACTGTTCCACTTTGTGATGGGTGATGGGGCAGATACGCTTATCCAGCGCTTTGCCTCGCTCCAGGACCAAAATACGCTTATCGTTGCCGGCAAGTCGATACGCCGCCATCAATCCGCCGATACCGGCGCCTACGATGATCACGTCATAATGTTTCATACTACTCTCCTTATAGGGTTGCCAACTTAGACAACACACCGTACTATTATAACATTTTAGAGGGGGCAAATCAAGGATTTTTGCAAATTCGTCTTTGCAAAAACTCGTGCAATCCGTCACTTTTGAAAATAATTTTTGACGAAAGAGGGCGAACAAAACTTTCTTGGATTTTTTTGCGAAAATCTATGGCGTATTTGGCAAATAGGGTGTATAATATATAATAACATATTATGGCCCGCGCCAAAGGAGTAGTTATGAACATCTGGAAAGACGTTGCCCAAAACCGCGTAATGCCGCACGACTTCTTAGCGGTCATCGAGATTCCCAAGGGATGCAAAAACAAGTACGAGTTGGACAAAGAGACCGGCTTTTTGATCTTGGATAGGGTGCTGTACACTTCCACCCACTATCCCGCCAACTACGGCTTTATCCCCCGCACCTATGCGGACGACAAAGACCCCTTGGACGTGTTGGTCCTCTGTTCCGAAAACATCGTGCCCCTGTCCTTGGTTCGTTGCTATCCCATCGGCGTGATGGCGATGATCGACGACGGCGCGTTCGACTACAAGATCGTGGCTATCCCTTACAACGACCCTTCCTACAACTATATGCGCGACATCGAGGACTTGCCTCATCACATCATGGACGAGATCAAGCACTTCTTCACGGTGTACAAGACTTTGGAACACAAAAAGACCTCCGTCTTGGAAGTGATGGGTCGCAAGCGCGCCGAGGAGATCATCTCCGAGTCCATCGTGGCTTTCCGCGACAAGTTCGGCGACTGATATGCTGTATAACGAGTTCCGTCAAACGCTTAGCGAGGTCGCTCCCGTCTACTCGTTGGAGGGAGAGGACGACTACTGGGTGAGCAAAGCCTACAAGGATCTGCTCTCTTTGGCGGACGAGATGGATAGAGGAGTATTTACCCCCCCCGACTCGGTGGACGCGGCGCTCTCCACGCTTAACAGTTTTCCCTTCCTTGGGGAAAGGCGGGTGGTGGTCATAAGGGACGTGACTTTGTCCGCGGAGGAAAAGAAAGCGGTGGAAGCGTATATCGCCGACCCCTGTCCCACCGCGGTACTGGTGTTGTACCACACCGGGTTTGCCCCCAAGGGCGCCAAGGCGTGTCGCTTTGACAAGCTGACGGGCAAAGACCTGACCGACTACATCGAGGGGCTATTGAATCAAGAGGGGATCGCCTTCGATCCCGACGCGGTCAAGTTGCTCGCCGACTATTCGGAAGAGGATATGCAGCAAGTGGAGCAGTCGCTCGTCAAGTTGCGCGCCTATCTTGCGGGAGACAAGTTGACGACCCAAGCCGTCAAGGCGGTGGTCAACCCTTCCGTCAGTTACAAACTATACCGCTTTTGCGACCTTGTGGAGAGGGGAGATTACGTGGGATGCTACCGCATGATCGACGCTCTCGCCCAAGACGGGACGGACCCCGCCGCATTCCTGGCGACCATGACGTCCCACTATCGCATGGCGTTTTACGGCAAGATCACCCGCCTTCCCGCTGCCGAACTCGGCAAAAAGATGGGCGGCAAAAAAGAGTTCCCCGCCAAAAAGGCGTTGGGGACCGGCGGCAAGTACACGGCTGTCAACCTGCTTGCCGTACTCAAAACCCTGTATCAAGTCGAGTTCGACTTCAAATCCGGCCGCACCACCGCGAGTCAAGCGTTGGAATTGGCGGTCGCTGAGGCGATCGAAAGGAGGTCCTCTTGATCAAATTGTTACGCAAAATCCCCATCTCGGTGCTGACCTTGATGCTGGCGGTCGTCTCCGCCTCGTCTTTGGTCTATTCGAGCGCGACCATGTCCGGCGTGGTGGCACAGTATCTTGCCGTGACCAAGGCGGTGTTTGTCGTCCTCATTCTGCTGTCGGGGGCGATCGGCGCGCTCGTTTCCCGTTTGCTCATCCGCATCGTGTACGCCTTGGGAAGCCGTATTATCTTTTCGTCCACCAAGACGGTGCCCGACTACAATTTCAGACGGTTGCCGGTTAGTTACAACGATTTCGCAAGATGGGCGCTTTGCTGGCTCATCGTGGCGGGATTGTGGAAGGTGGTCATGATGGTGTGCACTTACGCCGCCCCGTATGCCGCTTACCTGTGGACTTGGTTGGATAAGATAGGGGAATTGGCGTGCTTGGGACTTTGCTATTTGTGTATCGACCGCAATCACGTGCCAGCTTGGCAGTCGGGCAACTGTTTCGTCGCGCTGGCTATTCCCACGGGCGTGTTTTTCGTCTTGGCGGTCGCCTTGGGCGTGTAGGAGGTGGGTATGAAAAAGTCGATTTTGTTGATTTTCGTTCTCATCCTTACCTTGGCGGTCGGCTTTGGCGCGGGCAATGCGTTCGCTCTGGCGGATAGCGTGGCGGAGTTCGGCGATCCCTACTACGGGTTGACCTATTACGCCACCAATTACGTGGATCGCACCGAATGCACCGACAAAGAGGCTGCTGCCGCCGCTTTCCTCGCCAATACCTTGGAGGGTATGGGCTACCAAGGCAAAGACGGCAAAACGGTGGTGCCCTTTACCTTCCGCGAGCAGGATATGAGCGAGGCGACGTCGGTGCTTCTTGCCACCAAAACGGTGGAGTACACTTCCCGCAACGTGGTGGCTTACAAGCGCTCGTCCCAGTCGGACGCGCCCTTGCTTATCTTCGCTTCCAACTACGGCAACGGGTATCAAACGGAATATTTGGGCAACACCCTCAAAGCGCAAGAGGTGTACGGCAACGCCACTTCGGTCGCCGTGTTGCTGTCTTTGGCGTACAAACTTTCGACCACCGATCTGCCTTACGACTTGGCGTTCTGTTTTTGGGGCGCCGACTACTACGGCTCTTACGGTGCGGACGCGTTTTGGCAGTCCAATACCCAAAAGGTGTTGGGCTATATCCAAGTGGACGCCATCGGCGGGGGAGACCACGTCAACCTCTACTGCGACGAGGTGGGGAGCAAACACGAGACCTATCTGCTTGATCAAGGGCGCAAGTATATCGACGACTTGCACACCATGCCCTTTGACGCGGGCTATTCCACCGCGGTATCCCCGCTGCCTTACGTCCACCCCGGACTCGGCGGCTCCAACGGCTTCTTTATGTCCAAAGGCGTGCCCTCGGCGTACCTGTTCGGGTACAACTGGGCGGGCGGTTTGGATAATAGCGAGTCCGCCAAGGCGCCCTCGGTTTTGGGGACGAGCGAGGACACGTTGGTCAATTTGGAACGCAACTACGGCAAAGACAAGGTGGAGAGTAGGCTCAACCAAGTGGTGACCTACCTTACCGCCGTCGCCACCGATCCCCAAGGGGTCAACGATTCGTTCGGCAAGGACGAGCAACCCGCCTACTGGGCGTTGGTGTCCGACGCCGCTTACCACGGCTTTAAGTGGTCGGTAGTGGGTATCGCCGTTTTGGCGATCGTCATCGTGGCGGTACTTTTGACCAAGCGGTCAAAGCGGGCGGACGTACCCGACTTTACGGCGACCCAATCGGCGCCTACGACGGAGGAAGACGTCTTCGAGCAAGGCGAGGTAGCGGACGACGCCTCTGCCCCGACTTCGCAAGAAGAACAACAAACCAAGGAACAAGCGCCTTCGCAAGATAGCGGAGACGACGATATTTTCGGAGAGTATTGATATGGAACACTTCAACAACTTTGTCAACAACATCGGGCTATCTCTCATCGCAGACTGTGCGGTCGCGGTGCTGATGATCGCGTTTTTTACCGCATTCTTGCTCAAAAAACGCAACTTCCGCCTGCTCATCGTCATATTCTTGTACGTGGCGTGCTTCGTCACGATGAGTGTGTTCGAGTCCATCACGCAGGGCAAGATGTTCTATCTCGGGACGATTTTGTTCCGTTATATGACCTTCTTCTTTATGATCGCTTTCTGTGTGGTCTACTCGGCGGATCTCAAGAGCTTGTTTGCCAAGCTGTCCACCAAGCGCGATGACGTACATTACGCTACGCACGGCAGTTCGGAAGACGATCTGCAACAAGCCACCGAGGAGATCGTCAAAGCCACCCAAGTGTTGTCCAAAAACGATACGGGCGCGCTGATCGTGGTGTGCCAAGGCGCCGTGCCCAGCAACGTGGTGGAGACGGGTACCCGCCTCAACTGCGTGGTGTCGGCGGCGGTGTTGGAGAGTATTTTCAATACCAAATCCCCCTTGCACGACGGCGCAGTCGTCATCAAAAACAACACCATCTTGGCGGCGGGTTGCTTCCTGCCCTTGACCCAACGCAACGATTTGAGCCGTGACTTCGGCACCCGTCATCGCGCGGCGATCGGTATCACCGAGGAAGCCGCCGTGCTGTCCGTCGTGGTCAGCGAGGAAAGCGGCATCGTGTCCATCGTCAAAAACAAGGGCGAAGTCAAACGCTATATGACTTCGGAGAGATTGACCGAGGAATTGGAGCACGCCTACGGCATCGCCCACATCGGCAAAAATCAAATCAAGAGGTACAACTAAGGAGGTATCATGGTTGTTCTCAAAGCGGGCGGGACGTCTATGGCGACCGCCGCCTCTATCCGCAAGGTCGAGGAGATCTTGCGCCAAAACTCCGACCGAAAAATCATCGTGGTGTCCGCCCCCGGCAAATGGGCGGGCGACCCCAAGATCACTTGGTTGTTGACCCAAGCCGTATCACGCCCCGCGCAAAGCGGGGCTTTTTTGTCGGCTGTTCGGACAAGGTATGCCGCCCTCGCCAAAGCGCTTGACGTGGAGTGGGACTTGGACGCCTTGTGGCAAGATTTCGTATTTGGACAAGGGGATCAAGCCCTCGTTGCGTTGGGCGAACACCTTGCGGCGCATTTGGTAAGTAGAGCGTGGGGTATTCCCTTTTTGGACGCAAGAGAGGGGATCGTATTCGAGGGCGACTCGGTGGATATTCCCGCCACTTACCTTGCGTTGCGCAAAGTCGTCGGGGACAACTCATGCGGGGTGATGGGCGGCTTTTTCGGTTCTGACCGAGAGGGAAGAGTGCGGCTGCTTCCTTACGGCGGGTCGGACGTGACGGGCGCGCTGTTGGCGGCGGCGTTAGACGCCGACTTGTACCAAAACTGGACGGACGTAGACGGGGTATATTCGGACGATCCCAACCGATACCCTCTATCTCGCCCGATCGCACACTTAAGTTACCGACAGATCTACGCCATGAGCTATTGGGGCGCCAAGGTATTGCACCCAATGGCGGTCAAACCGTGCGCCGATAAGGAGATCCCCATTCGTATCCGCAACACCTTCGACCCCAAAGGGCAAGGCACTTTGATCGACGACGAGGACCAACAAGGCGCGATCGGTTATGCCGGCGGCTTGGGCTACGTCCTCGTCACGGCGACCCGTTACGTCTCTTTGCCCTATGCGGTGGATAGCGTCAAAACGGACGAGGGCGGGTGGTGGTTGGTGCTCGCCGGCGACGTATACCGCACCGTCAGGGCGCTAGAGGGTGGCAAAACGACCGTGCAAACGGTCGGGGTGGTCGTAGCGGTCGGTACGACGCCTTCGTCTTGCCCCGTTCGTCCCCTTTGGACGAGGTATCGGTGGCGAGGCGTGGCGACTTTGCTCGTCTTCCCGCCCTCTCAATATGAACGCGCGCGCGAAGGGATCGCAAACTAAAAAGAGGGGAATCCGAGTTCCCCTCTTTTTTGTTGGATTCGGTGCTAAACGATCGGTTATTTGGCTTTGCGCAGTTGCTTGAGCATGTGCGGTATGGATCTCAATACCATGCCCAATCCTTTGAAGAACTTGCCGTTCGCCATGGTGATGATACCCACCACCGTGTCTTGCGCGACCAGCCCGCCCGTCATGGACACGAAGTTGCGCACGGGCACTTCCAAAAAGCCCGCTTCGATGCACAGCAGCGTGGTCATATCCGCGTTTTTGACGTTGCCTTTGATGGCGGCAAGCCCCACTTTGGCAAAGATCCTGCCTATCCCCGTGACTCGGATGTCGCTGACTGTGCTGTTGACCGTAAACTCCCCCTTTTTGAGGGGAGCGTTGTCCGACAATTCCACGGGGACGATGGCGGCAAATTGCTCGTCGGGTATGCTATCGACCTCTTTGAGGTCGTAGTAGGCGGGCGCGATCGCTCTCAGATCGGTATGTTTGACGTCGTCCCCCTGTATCGTGACCGTCGCATGAAGGGGCAACTGACGACTGTTGGTGCCGACCAATATCTCAAACTCGCCGCTCTCCACGACCCACGCCTTTTCGTCCACGTTGTAGTAAGCGAAAGCGCGACGGTCAAGGTGCAAGGTGATCTCCTTGCTTTCGCCCGCTTCAAGAGCGATCTTTTGGAATCCTTTGAGTTCCTTTTCGGGACGATAGGGGGTGGATTCTACGTCTTTGACGTACAACTGCGCCACCTCTTTGCCCGCTCGAGACCCCGTGTTGGTCACGGTAAAGGTCACGTCGATCCCCTCGTCCGCATTCGCTTGCTCTTTGGATAGTTTGAGGTCGCTATACTTAAAGGTGGTATAACTCAACCCGTACCCAAACGGATAGCGCACGCTCTTTTTCGCCGTGTCGTAATAGCGGTATCCCACGAACAACCCTTCGCGGTGTTCCACCGTGCGCGGACCTTGACGGAAGTATTTGTCCCCCAAATAGTCCTCGGCGCGGACGGGGTAGGTCTCCGCCAACTTGCCCGAGGGGTTGACGTCCCCCCACAGCACGTCGTAGTACACTTCGCCCGCGGCTTCGCCCGCCAAATACATATTGACGAGACCTCTCACGTCTCCCACCCAGTCCATCTCGACAGGTGCGCCGCCGACTAAGACCACGATCACGTTGCGATTGACCTTGGCGACCGCCTTGATCAACTCGGTGTGCCCCTTGGGGATGGTGAGGGTCTGCCGATCCAAGCCTTCCGACTCGTAGTTGGAAGTCAACCCCGCAAAGACGATCACTTTGTCGTTGGCTTTGGCGACTTCCACCGCCTCGTCGATGAGTTTTTGATCGAAACCTTCCTCTTTGAGGGTGTAACCTTCGGCATAGTCGTAGGGTTGTCCCGCCGCTTCCAACACTTCGGGCAAATGCACCAAGTGCTTGGGCACGATCAAACTGGAGCCCGCGCCTTGGTAACGGCTTTCCTTGGCCAATGCGCCCAATATCGCCACCTTCTTGCCTTTGGCAAGGGGCAGGATATCCCCGTCGTTTTTGAGTAGCACCGCGCCCTCTCCGCCGATACGGCGAGCGAGCCGGTGAGACTGTTCGTAATCGTACCGGAAGTCGGGGGTCACTTCGTCTTTGTAACGCAGCACGTACTCGAGCATACGGCGGACGATCTTGTTCAACGCTTCCTCGTCCAGCCGTCCTGCCTTAACGGCGTCCACGACGTCTTTGTCTTTCATGCCAAACGAGGAGGGCATCTCCAGATCCAACCCCGCCTTGACCCCTTCCACGCGGTCGTTGGTGGCGCCCCAGTCGCTGACGACGATGCCCTCGAAGCCCCATTCGTCCCGCAAAATATCGGTCAACAAATACTTGTTTTCGGACGAGTACACCCCGTTGATACGGTTGTACGAGCACATCACTTGGGCGGGTTGGCTCTCCTTGATCGCGTATTCGAAGGCGGGCAGATAGATCTCGCGGAAGGTGCGCTCGTCCACCACCTCGGAGATGGTCATACGCAGGTATTCCTGCGAGTTGACGGCGTAATGCTTGAGCGAACAGCCGATCCCTTTGCTTTGTACACCCTTGATGTACGAGGCGGCGAGCCTACCCGCCAGATATGGATCTTCGCTGTAATACTCGAAGTTGCGCCCGCCCTTGGGCGAGCGTTTGATGTTGGTGCCCGGACCCAAGATGGTCACGACTTGTTGATCTCTCGCCTCGTCCGCCATATGTTCCCCCATCTGACGGATCAAATCGGGATCCCAAGTACCCGCGCAAGTCACCGCCGGCGGAAAACAGGTGGCGGGGATAGACCGCTTCATGCCGATACTTTCGTCGGTGGAGTCCTCTTTGCGCATACCGTGAGGGCCGTCGGTCATCATCACCGAGGGGATATTGAGTCTCTCGATGGGTTGGGTGTGCCAAAAGTCGAGCCCCGAGCACATCGACGCTTTTTCTTCCAAAGTCATCTGCTTGAGCAGTTCCTCGATTTGTTGCGTATGATCTTTCATAATAGCCTCCAAAACAGGTTATTTTTATTATAACGCACCCGCAAGGCAAGTGTCAATACCCACTCGCCTTAGTTGCCTGCAATTTGGCGCTACACCCCCGCCTTGCTTGTTGACATACTACACACAGTGTAGTAAAATATAACCATCTGGAGGTGCTTATGAACGCAAGACAAACCATAGTAGTGATCGACTTCGGCGGACAATACAATCAACTCATCGCTCGTCGCGTGAGGGATATGGGTGTGTATAGCGAACTCGTGCCCTATACCGTCACCGCCCAAAAAGTGGCGTCCTTCGACCCCATCGGTATCATCCTTACGGGGGGACCTTTGTCGGCGTTCGGCGCGGACAGTCCCAAGTTGGACAAAGGCATTTACGAGTTGGGTGTGCCCGTGTTGGGCATTTGCTACGGTATGCAGATCACCGCGCACTTGTTGGGCGGCGAGGTCGCGGAGGGCAAGGTCGGAGAGTTCGGCGGGGTCGTCTGCCACTATGACGAGCATCCTTTGCTTGCCGCTATGGGCAAAGAGGGCACTTGTTGGATGTCCCACCGCGACAAGGTGGTGGCGTTGCCCGAGGGCTTCGTGGGGATCGCCCGCACCAAAGACACCGAGTACGCCGCCATGGCGTGCGACGCCAAGCGCATCTACGGGGTGCAATTCCATCCCGAAGTGTTGCACACCGAGCACGGGTTGGATCTGATGCACTCGTTCGTGTACGATATTTGCGGCGCCAAAGGGGATTGGACGATGTCCAATTTTATCGACGAGCAAGTCGCCGCTTTGCGCAAACAATTAGACGGTAAAAAGGTGCTGTTGGGCTTGTCCGGCGGCGTGGATAGTTCGGTATTGGCGGCTTTGCTTTATAAGGCTTGTCCCGACAGTTTGATCTGCGTGTTCGTGGATCACGGTTTGCTCCGCAAAAACGAGCGGGAAGAGGTGGAAGAGGTGTTTGGCAAACAGTTTGGCGTCAACCTCATCACCGCCGACGCGGCGGGGCGTTTTCTCAAGGCGTTGGAAGGGGTCGTCGAGCCCGAGCGCAAACGCAAGATCATCGGTGAGACTTTTGTGCGCGTGTTCGAGGAAGAAGCGCGCAAGATCGGCAAGGTCGACTACCTCGCGCAAGGGACGATCTATCCCGACCGCGTGGAGTCGGGCGTGGGCAATTCGGCGGTCATCAAAAGCCACCACAACGTGGGCGGGTTGCCCTCGGTCGTGGACTTCGACGGACTGGTGGAGCCTTTGCGCGACCTATTCAAAGACGAGGTCAGACGACTGGGCTTTGCTTTGGGGCTCCCTCGCCACATCGTCATGCGCCAACCCTTCCCGGGTCCGGGACTGGGCGTGCGCGTCTTGGGCGAGATCACCGAGGACAAGCTTCGCATCGTAAGGGAAGCGGACTACATCTTCCGCGAGGAGATCGCCAAAGCGGGGTTGGACGAATCCATTTGGCAATACTTTGCCGCCCTCAGCAATATGCGCTCGGTGGGCGTCAAGGGGGACAGCCGCAGTTACGACTACGCGGTGGTACTGCGCGCGGTCGCTTCGGTGGACGCCATGACCGCCGAGTGGTACAAGATACCCTATGACGTACTGGACGTGGTGTCCACCCGTATCACCAACGAGGTGTCGGGGGTCAATCGCGTGCTGTACGACATCACCAACAAACCCCCTGCGACCATCGAATTGGAATAATGATCTACGGCAATACGCAAGGTATCAAACGCGCCACGCTGTGGCAAATGCAAGAGTGGGTCACCGACTATGACCGCACTCTTTTTATTGACCGCGAACTACTGGAAGCCATGGTCAAGACGAGCAACGCCTTGGGGCGGGAACTGTGCGTGTTTTTGACCCGTCAAGGGCGCTGTTTGGCGGTGGGGGTCGGCAATTCCACCACCGTTCCCTTGAAGGAACTCAACCAAAAGCGGGGCAACAAACGCCTCAACGGGGTGCGCTGTATCCACACCCACCCGGGGGCGTCGGGCACCTTAAGCGACGCGGATATTTCGGCTTTGATCGCCTCTCGCTACGACTGTATGGCGGCGGTAGGCATCAAGGACGGCAGGATGACGGATATGGAAGTCGCCTATCTTGCCCACCAGGGGAGCGTGGAGCGTATCAAGATACGCGGCTCGCACTTCGACGACGACAAATTGCTCTCCCAAATCGGGGTCGCCGAACAGGACAGCAAGTTGGACAAAGTGGAGTCCACCGCCACGGGGCGCTGTTTGTTGGTGCAAGCCGCCACCGAGCGGGACGCCGAGTCCAGTTTGGACGAATTGGACGCTTTGGTGCGCACCTTGGGCTACGTCCCCGTGGATAGGGTGGTGCAAAAGCGCCCCGCCTTGGACAAGGTCACGGTGATCGGCAGCGGCAAGGTGGACGAATTGCGAATGATCTGCCAAGTCAAGCAGATCGAGACGGTGGTCTTCGATCACACCCTCACAGGGGTGCAATTCAAAAACTTAGAGGAAGCGTTGGGTCGCCCCGTGCTGGATCGCACGGGCATCATCCTCGACATCTTTGCCAAGCACGCCACCACCAACGAAGGCAAGTTGCAGGTGGAGTTGGCTCGGCTCAAACACCAACTGCCCCTTTTGGTGGGCGGTACCGAGGGCTTGTCCCGTCAGCGCGGCGGCTTGCACGCCATGGGCGGCGCGGGCGAGACCAAAACCGAGACGGACAGGCGGGCGATCAAACGACAGATCGTCGCCTTGGAAGAAAAGTTGGACAAACTGTCCGCGCAGCGGGACAGCCGCCGCACCACAAGGCAGGCGGGCGGTATCAAAAACGTGGCGATCGTTGGGTACACCAACGCCGGCAAGTCCACTTTGATGAACTATATCACCAAAGCGGGGGTGCTTGAGGAGGACAAACTATTCGCCACCTTGGACAGCGTCAGCCGCACGGTGTGGGACGAGGGGTACAAGTATCTGTTGACCGATACGGTCGGGTTTATCAACCGCCTGCCGCACGAATTCGTAGAAGCGTTTAAGTCCACGTTGGACGAAGCCAAGTACGCCGATCTGTTGGTGCACGTGGTGGACGCGTCGAGAGCGGACGTGATGACCCAATACGACGTGGTATTGGACGTGCTCGATCAAATCGGGGCGACCGCTCCCGTCGTCACCGTCTACAACAAGTCGGATAAGGGCGTGGTGGATATACTGCCCGTACTCAAAGACAGCGTGGTCGTCTCCGCCAAGACGGGCGAGGGGATCGACCGCCTCAAACGATTGATCAAATGCAAATTGACGGGGGAGAAGTATGAAGAGATTTGAGATACCCGTGTTACCGGCGAGGGCACAAAACGTCGTCAACTTCGGCGGCGCGCGCATCACGATACTGACCGACCGCCTCTTTCGCGTAGAGAGAGGAGCGACTACCGATCTGCCCTCGCAGACGGTGTGGAACAGGGACTTGGGCGAGGTGGACTACCGCTGCCAAAAGCAGGGGTCTTCGCTACTCGTTACCACCCCTCGCGTCTCTTTCCGCGTGGGGGCTTCGGGCAAGGTGTCGTCCGTATGCTTGGACGGCAAGCCCTTGTCGACTCGCGGCAATCTCAAAGGCACCGCGCGTACTCTTGATCACACCGACGGACCCACCCCCTTGGATAGGGGTTTGATCGCCAAAGGCGGTTTGGCTATCCTCGAGGACAAGGGACTACTGCTCAAAGACGGCGGCTTTGTCGAGCGGGGCAAAGGGGTAGACCAATATTGGTTTGCCTACGGGGCAGACTATCGCGCCGCTTTGCGTGATTTTTATCGCTTGTCGGGCGCCACTCCCTTGATCCCTCGCTACGCTTTGGGCAACTGGTGGAGCCGCTACAAGGCGTACACCCAACAAGAGTATTTGGACGTGTTGGACAAGTTTGCTTCTCGCTTTGTGCCCATCACCGTTGCCACCGTGGATATGGATTGGCATTGGACGGACGTGGTCAAACGCTTTGGCAAAGACGCCAAACCCATCCCTACCGACAATATCGAAGACAAGTTTATGGTGGCGGTCGTGCCCTTTATTTGGAACGGATGGACGGGATATAGTTGGAACA
>CADBTQ010000002.1 GCA_902797685.1 uncultured Eubacteriales bacterium
AGCAACGTCCCCACGTACGAGCCGTCCTCCCGCTCCTGCACGCCCGAAACGAGAGTGCGGTCGATGAGGGTGGCTTCGCGCAGGCGATTGTAGGTCTCGCGGTCTTCCAGATTGATATGTACCCTTGCCCCCTTAAAGATGGGCGCACGGTATGCGGTATAAATGGGATATTGACTCATTAGGCTATACTCTTGTACAAGATTTGGGGTTTGCTCTCCCCTTTGATCACTTCGTCGGTGATGTGCACCTCGTCCACGTTGTCGTGGTCGGGCAGATCGTACATCACGTCCAACATCACGTTTTCCAATATCGAACGCAGTCCTCTCGCGCCCGTCTTGAGGGCGATCGCTTTGCGCGCGACCGTCTTGAGCGCTTCGTCGTCAAAGGACAAATTGACCCCATCCAGTTGCATCATCTTGGCGTATTGTTTGACGAGCGCGTTTTTGGGTTTGGTCAAAATGCTGACCAACGCCTCTTCGTCCAAAGCGTTGAGCCCCACTACCACGGGGATACGCCCCACGAATTCGGGGATAAGACCGTATTTGATGAGGTCGTCGGGTTGGATATCCTTGATCATGTCCGCATAGCGGACGTCCTCTTTGAGTGTGATCTTGGAGCCGAAGCCCATGCTGCCCTTTTCCTTGCGGGACTCGATGATCTTGTCCAAGCCCACGAAGGCGCCGCCGAAGATAAACAAAATATTGGTGGTGTCGATTTGGATGTACTCCTGTTGGGGGTGTTTGCGCCCGCCCGTGGGGGGCACCGACGCCACGGTGGACTCGATGATCTTGAGCAATGCTTGCTGCACGCCCTCTCCGCTGACGTCGCGGGTGATGGACATGTTTTCGCCCTTGCGGGCGATCTTGTCGATCTCGTCCACGTAGATGATCCCCTTTTCGGCGGCTTTGACGTCGTTATCGGCGGCTTTGATGAGTTTGAGCAGGATGTTTTCCACGTCCTCGCCCACGTAGCCCGCCTCGGTCAAAGTCGTGGCGTCCGCCACGGCAAAAGGCACGTTGAGAATACCCGCCAAGGTCTTGGCAAGCAAAGTCTTGCCGCTGCCGGTGGGCCCCAATAACAGCACGTTGCTCTTTTCCAACACCACGTCTTCCGACTTGTTGGATTGATCCACTCGCTTGTAGTGATTGTAGACGGCGACGGACAAAATCTTTTTGGCGTCGTCCTGTCCTACGATGTATTCGTCCAATTTTTCCTTGATCTGACGGGGGGTCAGCGACTTGGCGCGATCCATAGGCGCTTTGACCGCTTCCTCTGCAAACATATCGTAACATTGAGTCACGCAGTCTTGGCAAATAAACGCGCCCTCGGGCGAGGCGATCAAACGACCCGCCTCGGTCTCTTCTCTCCCGCAAAAGGAACAACGATAAGGTTTTTTGAGATTTGGCATACTATTCCCTCGATGTGTAAACGCGGTCGATCAGCCCGTACTTGACGGCTTCGTCCGCAGTCATATAATTGTCGCGCTCGGTATCGGAGGTGATCTGTTTGATGCTCTTGCCCGTAAAGGTAGCGAGCAATTCGTTCATCATCTCCTTGATGCGCTGAATGTTTTTGGCATGGATCTGAATGTCGGTCGCTTGCCCCGAAAAACCGCCCAACACTTGGTGGATCATGATTTGGCTGTGGGGCAAGGCGTAGCGTTTGCCTTTGGCTCCGCCCGCCAACAAAAAAGCGCCCATGGACGCCGCCATCCCCACGCAGATGGTGGAGACGTCGCACTTGATATATTGCATGGTGTCGTAGATCGCCATGCCGTCCATCACGCTGCCGCCCGGGCTGTTGATGTACATATAGATATCCTTATCGGGATCTTGCGATTCCAAAAACAACAGTTGCGCCACGATGGAGTTTGCCATATCCGTGCCGATCTCGCCCGTGACGAAAACGATGCGCTCTTGCAATAGTCTCGAATAGATGTCGCTCGAACGCTCGCCCAAAGAGGTGCGCTCCACGACGTATGGGATCAAATAACTGTTTTTAACGTCCATAATACCCTCCTACTATTTATTGCCCAAATCGAAGGCAATATACGTAAAGGACAAACAAGGGGGACTAATGTCCCCCTTTTTTGCTTTTGTCAGATACGATTTACTCTTTGACGGCGGTGTTGTTGGCGATAAGGAAGTCGACCAATTTGTCGCTCAACATGCTGTTGTAGATGTAATCGACCTCTTCGGGTTTGAGCTCGGCTTTGTACTCGTCCAAAGTCTTGTTGAGCTCTTTGGCGTTTTCCTCGATCTTGGCGTCAAAATCTTCGGGGGTAACTTTGATCTCTTCCGCCTTGACGATCTGGGTAAGGATGAGCGAACGCTTTTCGGTCTTTTCGCAGCCGGGACGATAGTCCTTTTCCATTTGCTCGCGGGTCACGCCGGTGTACTTGCCGTAGTCTTCCAAGGTCATGCCGTTTTGGGCGAGCATACGCACGAATTCGTTGACCTTGTCTTCGACGGCAGCGTCGATGATCTTGTCGTTGAGGTCCAAGGGGTTGGCGTCGATGACGGCGTCAAGCAGGTTGGTCTCGGTGGCGTTTTGGGCGCGCTTTTTCTCACTCTCTTCCAACTCTTTGCGATAGGACGCTTTGAGTTCGTCCAAAGTATCGAATTCGCTGACGTCCTTGGCAAACTCGTCGTCGGCTTGAGGCAACACCTTGGTGCGGATCTCGTTGAGTTTGACGTGGAACACCGCGGGTTTGCCCGCCAACTCCTTCGCGCCGTAATCGGCGGGGAAGGTCACGTTGATGTCCTTTTCTTCGCCCGCGTTCATGCCCACGACTTGCTCTTCGAAGCCTTCGATGAAGTGATGGCTGCCCAAGACCAATTCCTGATCCTCGGCGGTACCGCCCTCGAACGCCACGCCGTCGATGGAGCCTGCGTAGTTGATGTTGGTGGTGTCACCGTCTTGCGCGGGACGACCTTCGACCGCCTCCCAGTAACCCGCCTTGTCACGAGCGGCGTCCACTTTGGCGTTGATCTGCTCTTCGGTGACTTCTTGAGGCAACACCTCTTTGTACTCCAAGCCCTTGTAGTTGAGATTATCCAAGGTGGGGAACTCGGTCACGATAAAGGTGAAGTTGATCTGCTCGTTGTCGCACTTGCCGTAATCCAAGTCGGGTTGCACGGCGATATTCATATCCTTAAAACGGGCTTGATACACGGCGCGGTAGGCTTGATCCACGGCGATGTCGATCATCTCCTCCAAGAAAGCGTAGTCGCCGTAGAGGCGTTTGATGGTGTGCATGGGGGCTTTGCCTTTGCGGAATCCTTCCACGTTGAATTTGCCCTTGCTCTTGACGTACGCTTCCACTTCCAAAGCGGAGTACAGATCGCCTCTGATGCAAAAAGCAAACTTGGTCTCGCCCTTATCGGCTTTCTCTTCGGTGTAAGCCAGCTCATAATCGTTGTTACGGATTTTCAAAACGATTTTGTTTTCTTCCATTGATGTCATTCCTCCAAAAAACATTTCTGCTACAATATACCATACTCCCGCAAATTACGCAACTGTTTTTTACCGAACTATTATTTATATATTTAGCGATCGCAATCGCGCAAATCGTCCGCTAAGTATTTGCTTTTTCGCCCCCCTTGCTGTATAATTTGCTTATGCCAAGCGACGTAGTGACTTTGTCGGCAATATCCGCCGAGCTCAATACCCTGCTAAGCGGGGGTCGTATCGATCGTATCTCGCAACCCGAAAAGGACGAGGTATGTTTGACTATACGAGCGGGCGGCGCCAATCACGCCTTAGTCATTTCCGCCAATCCCAACGCCCCGAGGCTCCACTTGACGCACGGCAAAAAGGACAATCCTTACGCCGCGCCCTCGTTTTTGATGCACCTAAGGAAGCATTTACTATCGGGGACGATCAAAAAGATCGAGATGATGGGAGGCGACAGGGTCGTAGGCATCGGGGTGTCCGCACGTACCGAGATGTACGACCAAACCTCTGTCACGTTGATCGTGGAATTGATGGGGCGGTATAGCAACATCATCGTAGTGGACGAGGAAGGCTATATCACCGATGCGCTACGGCACCTTCCCCCCGACGGCAATCAACTGAGGGCGATTCTTCCCCACCTGAAATACGAACTGCCCCCCAACAACAAGTTAAACGCTTTGTCCCAAGAGACCAAGGGCTATATCGCCGCTTACGACGGGGGCAATTTGACGAAGTATTTGCTATCGGGTATCGGCGGCTTTGCCACCTCGACCATGGAAGAGGTGTTGTATCGCTGCGGGGTGGACAGCCTTGACGCTTCTCGTCTTACAGACGACCAAGTGGAAGGGGTCAAAGAGGGGATTGCACGAGTTTTCGACATATCGCATACCTCGGATTACGCGCCGTGCTACAGCGTCAAAGGGGGCGTGCCTGACGACTTTTTCGTCTACCCCTACACCCATTTGGGGTTGGAATATCACCAAACCGAGTCGATCCTTACGGCGGTAGAGATCTGCCAGGAAGCCAAGGACAAAAAGAGCCGTCTCAACCAAAACAGCAAAGCGCTTGTCGCCGCTCTAAAGAGCGCCACCAAAAAGCACGAGCGGGGATTGGCGTTTGCTCGAGAAAGGCTGGTGGAGTGCAAAGACTACGAAAAGCTGCAACTGTACGGAGAGTTGTTGACCGCCAACATCTATCGTCTATCAAAAGGCGCAAAAGAAGCGGTAGTCGTCAACTACTACACCGATCAAGAAGTCGCCATTCCTTTGGATCCCACCCTCACTCCGCAAGCGAACGCGCAGGCGTACTACAAAAAATACGCCAAACAAAAGCGCACCATCGCCATCTCGCAAAAGCAGGTGGAAGAGCACGAAGCGGCTTTGGATTACCTCGGATCGATCGCGACCGCCCTCTCCCTTGCCGAGGACGCCAAGGAACTGACGGACATCGAAATGGAACTCAAGGCGGGCGGGTATATGCGCCAAGTCAAAAACAAAAAGGAAAAAGAACGCGCGCCCAAAGCCACTCCGCCCCAATGTATCGAGGTGGGAGAGTGCCGTATCTACGTGGGCAAAAACAATATGCAAAACGAGCAAGTCACCTTCCGCCTTGCCAAAGAGGACTGGACTTGGTTGCACGTACAAAAAGCGCACGGCTCGCACGTGGCGATCGACACCCCGACTCCTTCGGACGAACAACTGCAACTGGCGGCGGGGATCGCCGCCTATTACAGCGACTGCCGCTCGAGCGACAAAGTCGCCGTCGACTACACACTCAAAAAATACGTTAAGCGTCACCCGTCCAAAGCAACGGGCATGGTGATCTACACCGATTACAAAACCGTTTTCGTGACGCCAAAGGATATACAATGAAAAGCACTCGAACTTCTCGTCAACAACACAACCGCGCCATCGCCGTATTGGGCATATCGTTTGCGCTCATCCTGATCATGCACGCGCTTGCCGAAGGGTTTGCGTTTTTGGGTTTATTCAGCCTTGCTTTGGGTCTTATCCCCGTCTTGGCGATCTCTCAAATCAAAAACTGGAAATACGGACTCGCCCTCGGCACCTTTTTCGGTATCGTGAGTTTGGTGACCGCCGTGATCAAAGGCAAAGCGGGCGTGCCCGTTTGGCATAACCAACTCAACCCCTTAGTCAGCGTACTGCCCCGCGCGGTCGTCGGCGTCGTTTGCTCTCTACTGGCGGCGCTTGCTACGAAAATCTGCGATAAGATCGATCGCGTCAAGCCCATCGAGCCCGACGATATTTCTGAAGACGGGGTGCAAAAACCGTCCGCCGCTCCTACCCTTTCGACGGGTCGCAAGGTAGGGAGAGTGGCGCGCGACTACGTCATCCACGCTTTGATCACCTTTACGGGCGTGGTACTCAACGCGGTCGGATTTTTGGGTATGCTTTTGGTCTTTGCCAAGGGCGAAACCGTCCCCGTCGGCGAAGCCAACGTGGCGTTCAATCTGACTTACGTGTTGGAGTTCGTCGTGGGTACCAACACCTTGATCGAAGCGATCGTTTTTACCGCAGTCGTGCCCGCCATCGTCATCGCCCTCAAAAAATCGAGGGTTTTGCGTTAGCGATTGACTTAGCTCGCGCTCAAATGTTATACTGACGAAGGAGGAAGATATATGTTAGGCAACAAAAAGTGGGTCGCTATCGCCGTTGTGCTACTGTGCGCAATGCTCTTTGCGTCCGCTATGCCTCTTTTGGAATCCTTCCACGACTGTTGCGGAGAGGACTGTCAGGTTTGCCAAGTATTCTTTGCTTTTCATAATTTGGTCAACTCGCTCAAAACGACGCTCGTAGCGCTCGTCGCTTTTGCCGTCGTCTTAGCGATCGTTTTGACCAGTTCCACGGCGAAACGCCGTTCGCACACCCCCGTCAGCGACAATATCAAACTGTCCGAATAGATCCCGACCTTTAAGCAGTAAAGGTCAATTTTGTTTCCTACTTTGTAGGTACTTTTTATCTATTCGGAGGTTTTTATGAAAAAAATCATTTCATTTTTTTTGACGTTGTGCCTTTTGGCTTGTACCGCAACTTTGTTGTTTGCGTGTAAAACGAATCGAGATCAACAATCGGATAAAGTCACGGTAGTAACTACTATTTTTCCCATATACGATTGGGTAAAAAACGTCGGCGGAGAACACGTTGACGCGGTTTTGTTGGTCGACAACGGATCCGATCTGCACAGTTTTCAACCCACCGTCAAAGATATCGCGACAATCGCCCGCTGCGACCTTTTCGTATACGTAGGCGGCGAATCGGACGGTTGGGTCCACGACGCGCTCAAAACTACCGGCGCTCCCGCACTTAATCTGCTCGAAGCGTTGGGAGAGAAAGCGCTCGTCGAAGAATTGCCCGAGGGCGCGGAGGAAGAAGAACATCACCACGAACAAGGTGACGAAGACCACGAAGACGGCGAAGAGGAAGAATACGACGAACACGTATGGCTATCCATCAAAAACGCGTCTCATCTTGTCGGATCCATCGGCGAGCGTTTGCAAACGATCGATTCCGAACACTTCGAAGAGTACAAACAAAACGTCCAAAGATACCAAGCCGAACTGTCCGTACTGGACGCGCAATACGCCCAAGCCGTGTCCAAAGCACCGTACAAGACCCTTTTGTTCGGCGACCGTTTTCCCTTCCGCTATCTTGCGGACGATTACGATATCGAGGTTTTCGCCGCGTTTTCGGGATGTTCCGCCGAAAGCGAAGCGAGTTTTGAGACCATCGTGTTTTTGGCAAACAAACTTGACGAGTTGGATTTGCCCGCCATCGTCAAACTGGAGAGTTCGGACGGCAAGATCGCCAACACGATCAAACAGAACTCCACCGGCAAAGACCAAGCCGTCGTGACGTTGGATTCGATGCAATCGACTACGCTATTCCAAGCGAACGCGGGTAAAAACTATATGCAAACCATGCAACAAAACCTTATTGCACTCAGTCAAGCATTAGGCAAAGAGGAGGAATAATGGCACAAATCATCGCCACCGACTTAGTCGTCGGGTATCAAACGCCCCTGACCCCGCCACTCGACTTTTGCATTGACAAAGGCGAGTACTGGGTGATCATCGGACAAAACGGAAGTGGCAAAACGACCACACTCAAAACCCTCTTGGGGCTTATCAAGCCCTACGGGGGGTCTTTGACGATGGGCGGCGGATTGGATAAGACCAAGTTGGGATATTTACCCCAACAAACCGAAGTGCAAAGAGACTTTCCCGCCTCGGTGTACGAAGTCGTCTTGTCGGGATGCCTGTCCAAAATGGGACTGCGCCCTTTTTATAACAAAACAGAACGGCAGCTTGCTCGCGACAATATATCCAAATTGGGACTATCCGATCTCGCCAAACGCCCTTATAGGGAATTGTCGGGCGGACAGCAACAACGCGTACTGTTGGCAAGAGCGCTGTGCGCCACCGATTCGCTCCTCGTTTTGGACGAGCCGGTAGCGGGTCTCGACCCTGCCACGACCGACGAAATGTACCGCCTTGTAAAAGGGCTTAACCAAGAGGGGGTCACCATCGTCATGATCTCTCACGACGTCGACCAAGCTCTTGCCGATTGCACCCACGTGCTCAAATTGGGCAAAGAGACCTTTGTCGGCACCGTCGAACAATACGAGGAATCGAGGACGAAAGAGGAGGCAGACCATGAATCCGTTTGAGCAATTATCCGTCTACTTCCAGTTTCCTTTCGTGCGGTACGCACTCATCGTCGGCGTTTTGATCGCCTTGTGTTCGTCGCTTTTGGGAGTTACGTTGGTACTCAAACGTTTTTCCTTTATCGGGGACGGCCTATCCCACGTGGCGTTTGGCGCTATGGCGGTGGCGGCGGTAGCGGGACTGACCAATCAAATGATCGTGGTGCTGCCGGTCACCGTTCTTGCCGCGGTCTTACTGCTGCAAAGCGGCAGCAAAGCCAAACTAAAAGGGGACGCCGCAGTCGCCATGATCTCGGTCAGCGCGTTGGCGATCGGCTACTTATTGATGAACCTATTCCCCACTTCGTCAAACGTGGCGGCGGACGTGTGCACCACCTTGTTTGGGTCGACTTCCATCCTGACGTTGTCCTCGTGGGAAGTGTGGTTGTCGGTGGGTTTGTCCGTTTTGGTGGTCGCGATATTCGTGCTGTTTTACAACAAGATCTTTGCCGTCACCTTTGACGAAACGTATGCCAAAGCCACGGGCACAAAAACCGATTTATACAATCTTTTGATCGCCGTGGTAATCGCCGTGGTGATCGTGTTGGCAATGAACTTGGTGGGATCTTTGCTCATATCCGCGCTTATCATCTTCCCCGCTTTGTCCGCTATGCGTATATTCAAAAACTTCCTTGCGGTCACCGTTTTTTCGGCGGCTGTGAGCGTGTTAGCCGCGGGAGTGGGGATACTGCTGTCAATACTCTTTTCCACGCCCGTCGGCCCGAGCGTGGTGGGAATCGATCTCGTGGTATTCGGCATATGTTGGGCTATCGGAGCCATCACGGGTAGGAGGAAAAAAGCATGAAAAAGGTTTTGGTCTGTATGATGATCGGTTTGTGCTTGTGCTTAGGAGCCTGTGCCAAACGGCAAGGCTATGCGCTCGACGAAAAGACCTTCTTTTTGGTGATGACCAACGTCCAGTTCTACCCCGATCGATACGTCGGCGAAGACTTTGAATTCGACGCTTTCGTATACGATCTCGTGGACGTGGATGGCAATCGTCACGTGACCGTCGCGCGCAAATGTTCGGCAGGCTACGGTTGCACTTGCGGCAAGGATACCATTATCGGATTTGCGGTGGCGAACGATATCGAATTGCCGCCCGCTCGCAATCAAAGCGAGAACAACAACGACAAAACTTGGCTTCATATCAAGGGGCGCATACCGTCCCAAGATAAGCAAGAAATCAAAATCTATGCCTATTCAAACGGGCAAACGGACTACAACACGGTGGAGACTATCTCGTTTCCCACCTTTGTGATCGAGGAGTTCTCTGTGATCGAGGACTACTCGCATCTCAGCTATTACGTCACGAAATAGGAGGTCGTTATGGCAAACAAAAAGCAAAGAGAGATCAATATAAGAGAGGAAAAAGAGCGCAAGTACAAGCAAGCGATCAAACGTCATCGTCTTTTCCCCGCAATCGGACTCGCCGTGACTGTAATGGTGATACTGTTGTTTTTGGTGGACTTCGGAGCGGTCTACAACTCGGATATGGGCAAAAACGAAGTCAAGATCTCGGGCTATAACTGCGTCGTCGCGGGGATTTGCGGCAATTACGACGGAACGGAGAAGAGTATCGGAGATATGGCGGTACCCTTCAATTATTATGCTCACGACTACGTCAAACCCATGAGCATTATCACCGCGTTTGCGTTTTTCGTCGTTTTGCTCGTTGCGGTTTTACAAATTGCAATGACAGCGACCAATCGTCACGGTCTCGCCATTCCCACCGCGGCGCTATCCCTTGTTGCGGCGGGTCTACTTATCGCAGCGTTTGCGATCGGAACCTCTATCCGCTCCTCTCGTATCCTACCCGTCTATTGCGGCGGTAACCCCGTTTGCAGCATTCATTCGCATGCGATCTTCCCCGCTTTGTTTGCGTTAGGGAACGTAGCGACCTCGATCCTCGCTTTCGTCAAAGCGAAACGGGCAAAGCGGATCCTCGAGTAGCCCAAAATCCGTCGGATTTGACAAGGTGTGCAAGGGGTGGTATAATGAAGATGCTTTACGAGTAGTAAAGTTTTTTTTGCGGATACTATCGACACAATACTTCTCGTTACCGCAAAAGGAGGTTTTTATGAAAAAGATTGCATTGCTCACGAGCCTCGTGCTGATCGCCACCGTGTGCGCTATAGCGCTTGTCGGTTGCTACGTTTCCAAACCCGCCACCATGAGCGACTTGGTCGGCGTGTATCAACTGACCAAGTTTACCCGCACCCATACTTCAACCGACGAAAACGGGGAAAGTCAGTCCACCGAAACCGATTTGATGGCGGAAAGGGGCATCACCGCCTTTTTGGTCGTTGGGGACAATGGTTTCGGCTACTATGTCTACAAGGATAACGACGGGCAAAGCGCCAAACAAGTCGCCATCACCTACACCTATGACGACGAGGATACCGACAAGATCAAGGAAATCTCTTATAGCGACGGGTATGCCGCATCGGGTGACGGCTTCCCCGGCAAGGGAAAAGAAACGCTGGGGTTGACCTTCCAAAAGAAGGAAAAGAACCTCAATTACAATTACGCCCAAATCAACGGCAAGCTGATCAAGCGGGATTACAGCCAATCGGTGTCCTATACCAAGGTCGCCAACGGTGCCGATCTATCTTTCGTCGAGCGCAAGATCGGGACGAGTTTGTCCATCCCCGATATGCGCATCGCGGGACTAAACGGCTGGCAAGTACACGAGGACTTTGGCGCCGAGGAAGAGTACGTCTACTACTATATCGACCTTAACGTCGTCGAAAAGAAAGCCGACGTGTACTTTATGCGCCGCGAAGACAAGATCCAACAATCCGCGCACAACTTGGACGTGACCTTTACCATCCCCGAGATCGCGGACGCCTATATCACCATCAGAATCGGCAACAACGTCTTCTATTGCAACAATTCAACGACAACGCCCGCGTTAAACGTGTTTGTGTTGGGGACCAATCAGGATATCGCCCTGTGGTTTACACACTATGCGAGCGCGGACTTTGACGTGCAACAACACATTCAAACGATGATCGACAGCCTGGCGCAATAAGCGCATTAACAAAAAAGGGGTTCCCTGAAGTGAACCCCATTTGGGACACTCAATAAAAAAGCGCTTAACAGGAAGGGATTAAGTTCGCTTCCTGTTTTTTATGCGCTTCG
>CADBTQ010000003.1 GCA_902797685.1 uncultured Eubacteriales bacterium
CCGTGATGTTGTCGAAACTGTCGGGCGGCGTGGTCTCCATGTCGATGGTCAATTTCCCCGTGCGAAAATCGACGCTGCCTTTGACCGTATTGCCCGACCTGAGGTCGCCAGTAAGACGCGGGAGAACGGCGGTCAGGCGATCGCCCATGTCCCAGCCCAGCGCGGTGACCGAGCCGATATCCCCCATAGGGACTTGCGCGTCCTCGATCGTCACGGTGTAAGGCGAAGTCCACGAAGAGCGGTGGGCGGTGGCGATGGTGGTATTGCCCAAAGGAGTGTGCACCACCAGTCGGGCGTCGTTCCACGCCGTAGAGGTCACGCCGTCCGCCTCCCATACGATATATCCTCTCTCAAAAGTCACCGCCACCATGCCGACTTTGGCGGGGATGAGGTGCAAAGACGAACTCGTCCCCGTCCCTTGGTGGACCAAGAGGGTCTTGCCGGTCAGATCGTCCCCCTTGACCAAGGCGCGTTCCTCGGTCGCTTGGGCGTAAGAGGTCAGCGTGTACGATCTGACTTGCTCCCCTCTTAACGCACGGATCTTGACTTCCACCTCTCCGTCGGGGTCGATGGAAGGAACGTCCAGACGATAGGTGGACGAGGCTTGCTCGCAGCCAAAGAGGGTATTGATACGGTAGGTGGACAAGAGATTCGGGCGATCCAACTCCCGTCCCGCCGAATAGGTCGTCACCCGCCTGTAATAGGTCACCCCCGCTTGGGGCGGGTTTTGGCTATCCAAATGCACCTCTTGATAGACCCCGTCTTGCAATATCCACCAATCCCCCTCTTCCTCGTCGGGAGTTTGCTCCACGTAGGTAGCGGCGGAATCGGCGGTGATACCGATACGAGTGGTGGGGACGTAAGTGTGCTCCTCGTCCTCTACCCTTCTCAGTTGGGGTCTGCCGTCGATCAAGGACAGCACCAAGTAGTCCCCTGCGCCCACGACGTACGCTTTGCCCGACTGTTGATACACTTGGATCGCTCTATCCAAAAGGCGGTCGGGCAACACCGTATGGCGAGTGCCGCTTAATGTGACGTCGCGATAGTAGGCTTGCTCGTCGGGGTCGTCCCAGTCCCTCAAATAAAAGCGAGCGCCGGCATAGATCAAGCGGTATTCTTTGCCGCTTAACGCCACGTCGCCGACCCAACGCACCGCCCTTTCGAAAGACAGCGTTTGACGGTAGCCGTGCCGCTTGCGCACCCTGCCGTAGTCGGTCAGCATATTGAGGCTGTCGCGGGCGTGATAGGTATCGCCTACGTCCTCGCGGATCCCCCCGAAAGCGGTTTGTTGATAACGAAAATTATCCATATCCCCTCCTTACAGATGGTATTTGACCACAAACGAGACCCCCTCTCCGTCGTTTTGTCTCAATCGATCCGCGCCTTCCAAAAAATAAGAGCGGGCAAGACGCGCGGCGGAGGGGTTTTCCTCTTCGTACAGTTCGCTTTTGACCCAGTAGGGCAACAGGGCGGCGACCTCGTCGGATAGGGGCAACTCGTAGTCGTCGGGAGTCATATTGTCGACGCGTACCCACTTAGGGCTGTATCGCACCCTCAAAGGTCGCCCCTCATACGAAAAGGGTACTACTAGTGTAGTACCCTCCGTGTGAAATGCGACTCCGTCCATCTCCTCGTCTTCCACCCCCGACACCTTGCCGACGGCGGGGACAAACGCGCCCGTGTCCAGTCCCACGTCCCCCGAGGGGAGCCGCCAAGCGACTCCCGTGCGGTAGACGGTGGGAAGAAGGTTTTGCGAGGAAAGATAGGAGACGGCGCGATTGACGCCCATGTCGATGCCCATGACGTAGGGTTGGTAGCGTTCGTTTTGATACAGCTCGGAAAAGGTCATCTCTTCCAAAATATCTTCGTAGCCCGCAAACATCAGCCTGAGGGCTTCTCTACGCACCTCGCCCAAGGTCATGCCTACACCTCCTTAAAGACGGCGATCTTGGCGGCAAAGCCCGCGGTAACGAACACCTTCCCCTTGGGATCGGTATCCTGGGGGATCGCGCCCGAATAGGCGTCGGTGTCCTTGACGAGTTTGACCGCGCCCGAGTCGGGTTGGATCATGGCGACCTCTCCCGCGTCAAGCGATACGGTGTAGTCGAGCCTTGCCGAAAATTGGGAATTGCCCCCTTTGAGGGTGACTTCCTGCGCGTCGGAAGAGCCGGCGTTTTGGGCGAGAATGAGGTATTTGCCGCCCTCGGCGTCCATATCGAAGTAGCCGCCGTACACGCCCGATTGGGCTTCCAGCGTTTCAAAGCCCGAGGATATCTTCCACTCGTTGCGGGATTTGAGCGTATTGACAGTCAGTTTTTTGTACATAAATACACCTCCTAATAGGTCACTTTGTAAGTGACGAGTTCTTGGGGACGGATGATCTTGGCGTCATACAAAATGAAGCCTTTGACCGCGTCCACGAATTTCTTTTCGGGGCGATACGCCTCGGTGTGGGTCACGGGGTTGACGTAAGCGATGGCGCGCTTGGTGCGAGCCATGACGTGGCTGTACGTCTTGCCCGACTCGGTCGAGCGGGCGACGTTGTTGGACACTTTGACCTTCATGCCGTTGTAGTAGTAGACCTTACCCGACTTGAGGATCTTGCTGTTGTCGGTGTCTTGGGCGGTGTACTCTCTACGGAAGCGGGTGAAAAACTTGGGATCGACGGTCACCACGATCTCGGTAGAATCCGCCACGTCGTTTTCCATCAACTTCTCTTGCATGGCGTCCAAGATGTCCAGTACGTTGGTCTCCCCCTCGCCGGCAGCGCCCGTCACGCCCTTGGTGGTACCCAAACAAGCGGCTTGGGGATCCAACGCAAGGGACGCGATGTAGCGATCCACTTGGTTAGCCAACGCTTCGGTGGTCTCCTCTTGCAAAGCGTCCACCACCCCGTCCACGGCTTGGGCTTTGTCGATGTCGCCGATCTCGTAGTTGTAGTAGGACACTTGATTGATGGGCATCAAAATGGACGAACTCTCCACCGCTTCGGGCGAGGCGATCTCGCCTGCGGCTTGGGTCTTGTCCAAATTGTGAATGGTGGGTTTGGCGATCCCTGCGATCACCACCGACTCGCCCATGCGTTTGACCGCGCCCTCGTAACGACGGTAGCAGTCCTCGGCAAACACGCACTTGCGCTCCAAGTCTCTGTTGATGCCCGTTTCCCATACGGTGGGCACAAAATTAGCATAACTCATGTAGTTTCCTCCTTGTTTTTTTATCAAAAAAGGGCGCTTTCGCTCCCTTTATCGGCTGATATGTTTTAGGCTTGCTTGCACCTTATCCCAATGTTTGTTGATGTCCGCCGAGGACATCTTGCGGATCTCGTTAAGGGTAAAAAACTCCCCTTCCCCTTGGGGTTGCGCTCGTCCCAGCGCGCCGGGGGACGAAAGCCTGGCAAGCTCCCTCGGCGAGGGCTTTGCACGCCATTTGAGATACTTGCGGTAGATCTCGGTCATAGGCATATTGCCCACCTTGCCTTCGGCAAAATCCACAAACTCTTCCGTAGAAAACAGCGCTTGCCTATCCACGTCGGGATACGCCTTGACAAACTCGGCGCGATCTTGGGCAAACCACTCCTCACTCCCCTCTTGGGGTTGGGCGGGCGCTTGTTCGCTCGTATCGAGAGGAGAACTTTGGGTCTCCTCGGTAGTCATTGGTGCTTCCTCTGTTTGAGGGGGCAAAACTTCGGGTTGCGGCACTTCCGCACTCGGTTGGATCATATCTGTCATACTTCCTCCAAATAAAAAACGCTTGCCAACATAATGCCGCAAGCGACTCTGATCGAGGCACACGCCTCGAAGTGGGCTAACGCCCTATTGATCGGATACTTTGTAACAAAACTCCTTCGGAGACCGAAGGAGTTACGCCCAAAAGCGGCGGTTGACTTGGTAGCCAAACCACGCTATCGGTATGGATCGCCCCACCCTATCCTTTGGCTTTGTCCAGCCACTCTTTGGCGGCTTGGGGATCGCGGGCCGTACCCTCACCCAAACTGTACAGGGTGGCGAGCAAACTCATAGCGGGGGCGTATCCCGCTTGCGCGCTCCTGTCCGCCCAACGGAAAGCGGCGATGGGGTCGGGTTTTTCGTCCTGCCAACCCGCGCGATAGGCGGTCGCCAACTTGTACGCCGAGGGGGCGTGTCCAAGGAGCGCGCATTGTTGCCACAATTTGACCGCTCGGGGTTGGTTGCGGTCGGTGCCTTCCCCCTTCCACAGCAGGTCGGCGAGTAGGTAGTCGGCGAGCAAACTGCCCGCGCCCGTGGCTCTCTCCAACCATACGGCGGCGGCGCGGGGGTCTTTGGCGGTCTCTTTGCCTTCCAAATACTTGCCGGCAAGCGCTACCATAGCGTCGCGGTTGCCCTCGTTGGCTTGTCTCTCCAACCCCGCAAGGTCGTCCTCGAGCGGCTCGGGGCGAGCGTCCTCTTTGGGAAGAGACGCTTGCATATACTGTTTGGCGGGGACAAAGCCCGCTTGGGCCGCCGCGGCGATCAATTCCTTGCCCTTGGCTTCGTCCGCTTGGCATCCCAACCCTTTGAGATAGCAAGTGCCGAGATAATACTGGGCGGCGCGCTCTTTGCGGGCTGCCATGGTAGAGAGCAAACCGAACCCTTTTTGGGGGTTGAGTTGTCCCCAACCGTTGACCAAACACCAACCCACGAAAGTGGGAGCGGTGGCGTGTCCGCGTTTGGCGGCTTGATCGAACAGTCGATACGCTTCGTCGCGGTCGACGTCCACCCCGTTACCGTCTAATCGGCACAATCCCAAATTGAAAAAGCCGTCGGGATTGCCCCGGTCTTTGGCTTGGGAAAACAGTTCGGCGGCGCGGTGGGGATCTTTGGGCACGCCGATACCGTTGAGGTAACATATGCCCAAATTGTTGAGTCCGCCCGGATTGCCGTGAGAAGCGGATTGCTCAAACCACAGTCTCGCGCTGGCGCCGTCTCTCTCCCCGCCGATACCGTTGAGTAGGCAGGTGCCGTAGAGGTTTTCCCCTTCGGGGACTCCCTTTTCGGCGGCTTTGAACAGCCACTTGCGAGCGAGCGCACCGTCTCGGGGCACACCCCTGCCCTGCATATAGCGCAAGCCCAACACCGAGTAGCCCTTGACGTACCCTTTTTCGCACGCCTCGATGAGCAATTTGCCGCTTTTGGCAAGGTCCAACATCCCCAAATTGGGGTCTTGATACGCCATGGAGAGGTTGAAAGTCCCCTCGGCAAGCCCCGCTTGGTGGGCTTGCTCAAACAGTCGTATCGCCTCGGCGGGATCTCTTTGTACCCCGCGGCCCGATACGTACAGCACCCCCAACGCGTTGACCGCAGGGGGCAAGCCCGTGTCCGCGGCTTTGCGGATATACTCCACGCCCTCGCTTAGGGTGGCGGGGTCGGACATGAGATGATTGCCGTATTTGAGATAGCCGGGCACGCTCCCCCACTCCGCCGCCTCTTTTGCCAAAGCGGCAGCGATGGCAGGATTGCGTTCCACCCCCACACCCAAATCGTAGAGATTGCTCAAATGCAAGGGCGCGTCGGGATAGCGCAGGTTGTACAACTCGTTGAGAAGATCCACCCCGTGCTCCACGTCAGGCTTGACCCCTCTGCCGTTGAGATAGCAAAGAGCCAACTCGCAAAGACAATCGGGATCGTCCTTGCCCGCCTCAAACTCGCGGAAAGCTTGGGGAAACAAATTGCGGTTTTTGTAATCCATACCTTTTTGATAGTGCGTCACGTCTGTCACCTCGCACTTAGTATAGCACAAGTTGACGACCCGACGCAACTAATCCCACAAGTCCGTCTCCCCTTGGGGATTAAGATCGAAGTGCTCGTCTATCCAATCCACACCGTCCGCTCTCTCCTCTCGCTTGCCGTCCAAGCCTTCCGCCGCGTGATGAGCGATCGCCAGCGCCATCACCAAGTCGTCGTGCGCGCCAAATGCCGCTTCCCATCTCCCCTCGGCGGTGCGGACGAAAGACAGCATCTCCCGCAAGGTCTCGGGGTCGGGGTCAAGAGAGGGGTCGTCACGGAACAATCGCTTGAGCCGAGATAGGATGACGGGACGAGTAACGCTTGTCGTGCGAAAGCCTAAGCGCTTAATCGTTGTGCCTTCGTCCTCATCCCCTCGGGCATAGAGATTGTCGTACCCCCACTTGGCGAGCAATTTGACGGGCGTGGGGCAAAAGTTGATCTCCACGGCGATCAACGCGTCGTGATAGGTCTTGCCCAAACAATACAGTTGGGCGGCGTAGAGATCGTCGTCGATCAACCTGACCCGCATGGTCGCCACCGTCTCGCGGGTGAGTGCGCTAACCACCTTGGCGGTATAGTAGTCGCTGCCCTCGCCCGAGGTGTCCCCGCCTATGGCGAACTGTTCGAGGGTCTTGCCGCCCTCGTCTTCCCACACTTGGGGCGGGCGGTGCAAGGTGACGATGCCGTCCTCGTCTTGCTCAAAGCGGATGTCCTCGATACGGTCGCCCTCTCGGTCTCGGCGCAAGGTGTAGACGAATCGCCCTCTTATCCCCTCTTTTGCACGGGACAAACAGTCGATCAATGCGTCTTTGTCAAACATACACTCCCCGCTCGACACGAAAGCGTCCTCGGGAGAGAGGGGATATTCTTGCCTAAGTCCATCCTTATCCAACTGCCGATATTTGGCGGCGTACCAATTGCATTGACTTTGGCTCAATCCCCTCTCAAGTAGGCGTTTGACCCGCTCCCCGATCCAGGCGTCCATGGGCGGGGTCTTCTCCAAGACGTACTCGGGCGTTTCCCACCAAGGGACGAAGATATTGACGCACGTCCCGCTATCCCACAACTCCTTGGCTTGGTTGAAGCCGTTGGCGGTGGTTTCGTACACCACCAAACCCTTTTTGACCGTCTGCCCCATCGCGCGGCGAAGTTTGACCAAGTCGCACTTGAAGAAGGCGACTTCGCTGTAATGCACAAAGTGCAACGTCCGACTTCGCCCCGCGTCGCTCGTTGCCGTCGCCACCCGCCAAGTGGAGCCCAAGCGGTCGAAAGTCAACTCCTTGCGGCTGTTGTATTTGAGATGCGGAACGAGAGACGCGGGCAAGCGAGACAGCAAACTCTTCGCCTTATCCAAAAAGATGGTCTCGGCGTTGTCGGTATTGTCCGCCATCGTCAGTCCCGCAAAATTGCGGCGGGTAAGGCACAAGCACAGCTGCATGGCGGTAAGCAGCGTCGTCATCCCCTGTTGACGACCTTTGAGAAGAAAAAAGGGGCGGTCTATCCCCTCGCGCCTGATCACGTCGAGCACACGCCTTTGCGCCGCGTTGAGAAAAAAGGGCACCACTTTGCCCTCTTTGTCCACCACTTGCATGACCCCCTCGATCAAAAGATAGGGATCGCGCCTTAACGCCTCTCGCCAGTCGGGGTCGGTCAAGGCGAAGTAGGCGAATCGGTCGATAAAGCGATCGTCTTGTCGTATGTCCTCGCTCTCCTTCCAGCGAGAGCGCCTTTTTTCTATCGCTCGCTCAATCGTCATCCCAATCCTCAAACCCTTTGGGGGAGTCAACGTTGCCCAATTTGCACAGCTCGGTCAGTTCCTTGAATCCCACCTGTTTGCCGTCCTCGCGTAGCCAGTCGTACTCGGCTTTTTCCTCTTTGGTTAGAGGACGCGTGCCCTCTATCTTGAGTAGCCTCGTCTTGTGCCTCTCGATCAGTAGCGCGTGGGACAGTCTTGCGCGAAGCAAATCAAACGCGATCTTGGTCGTTTTGTCGTCCATAGCAACAAAAAAGAGCGTTGCCGCTCTTCCCCCTAATCCATTTGCTTGGCGATCTCTTCGAAGATGATACACAATTTGACCGCCAGCAAATCGGTATCCATGTCGTGGCGAAACGCGATCTTTTTGGGCTCGTCCCCCTCGGTCACTTCCCGCAAGACCGACTGCTTTTCGCGACTAAGCAGGGACGACGACAGTTGGTAGCCTCCCCAGATGCGATCCGCCTGCCCTTTTAACGTCTCAGCCACCCTTTGCAATTCCTCCGCCTCTACCCCGCCCGCAAGACGGGACGCCGCCAACGCTTCCTTTGCCGAGCGGTTGAGCCTACGCACTCGGGTGACGTCCTTTCGGACCGAGTTGCCGGTGCTACTCAAATGCTCCCAAGGGGTGAGGTCATAGTGATGCCCCGCCTTGACTAAGTGTCGGATCTCCACGTGGCGCATACACTTGTAGCTGCAATAGTTGCTCCCTCGATACCGCCAACCCCATTCGCGGCCAAGCCCCGTCAAAAAGACCTTGCCGCACACGGGACAGACGTTTTCGTAACTGTCCATCCAATCGTTCATATCATTCATGCTCTCCATCCTCCTATCTATCTCCCCCTTGTATTTATTGATATGCTGCCGAGCAATAAAACAACTATCGGTTGTAATTCCTCTAACCAACCGCCCCAAAAGTTGTCCTTATATATGCCCGAAAAGGGTATTTTGCCCTGCTGACAGTTTCATTATACAACCGCAAGTTGTATTTTGTCAATAGGTCTCGATCAATATTTTCTCCTTTTAATAAAAAAAGCGCAACCCAACGATCGCGCTATTTTATATATTCAATATTTAATCCGAATTATATGCGGATTACGCTATGTCGGCGGGTTCTACGACTCGGGGTTGACGTTTGTACTCCTTGATCGTGTTGACCAGTCCCCAGATGGTCAGGACGAAAGAAGCCGCCGCCGAGCCGAAGCCGAGATAGGCGAACTGTTTGAGAGAGGGATCGTCGAATACCAAGATCACCAACTCGCTACCCCGCCATACGCAACTATTACGATAATAAGTTGCTTATTTTGCCCTTACTTACCAAAGCGTTGTTTGGCTTGTTCGAGGTATTGGCGTATGGGCAGATGCTGGGGACAGACCTTTTCGCACTTGCCGCACTTGATGCAATCCCCCGCCGCGCCGTGACCTTGGGTCAACACGTTGTTGTAGTAGAAGTTGGCGTTCCAATCGTGAAAGGCTTCCAACACGTTGTACGCCGAAAAGACGCCGGGGATCAGGATATCCTTGGGACAATGGCTCTCCTCGATACAGTATTTGCACGCGGTACAGGGGATCACGTTGAGCCCTCTAAACACCTCGCACACCTTGTCGACCGCTCGGCGCTCGACCTCGTCTAACGGTTTGAAATCGCGCATAGCCGAGATATTGTCCCGCATTTGCTCCATATTGCTCATGCCCGACAGCACCACCGCCATCTGCTCGAAGCCCGCCGCGAAACGCAAAGCGTATGATGCGTTGCTGCCCCCGCCCAAGGCGCGCAAAATATCGTCCGCCGCTTTGGGCAGATTGACGAGGCTGCCCCCTTTGACGGGCTCCATCACCAACACGGGCTTGCCGTGCTTGACGCACACCTCGTACACCTTGCGGCTTTCCACCGAGGCGCTTTCGTAATCGAGATAGTTGAATTGGATCTGCACCACTTCCACTTCGGGGTGTTCGGTCAGGATCATATCCAACACGTCGGCTTTGTCGTGGAAAGAGATACCGAAGTGCTTGATGAGCCCTTCCTTTTTGAACTCGTACGCCGTCTCGTACGCCTTGCAATCCTTAAACTTTTGGTAGTTGGTCTTGGCTTGGGCGTGCATGAGGTAAAAGTCGAAATAGTCCACCCCGCAAGCGCGAAGTTGGGACTCGAAGAAGGGGCGAATGTCCTCTTGCTTGTTGAAGTAGGGGGCGGTCAACTTGTCGGTGAGCAAAAAGCGGCTGCGGTCGTAGCGGGATGACACGCAGTCTTTGATCGCCAATTCGCTCTTGCCGTTGATGTAGCCGTGGGCGGTGTCAAAATAGTTGAAACCCGCCTCGACGAAGGCGTCCGCCATCTTGCAAAACTGCTCTTTGTCCACCTCGTCGCCGATCATGGGCAGACGCATACAGCCGAAACCGAAATTGCCGTGGATCTCGGGGAAAAACTTGTTATCTTTCATCCTTTTCTCCTTTTCGTTTGATCAATATAGTCACGTCGTAAAGACATTGTATACCAAAAACGACCTTTTCGTCAATTGGCGTAATACCATTGGTTACCGATACGCACAAAATGCGCCTTGACCTTAAAAGGCCACGAGCCGTAAGCGCCGTAAGCGTTGGACGTTTTTGGTGGGACGAGTCTCCCGCAAAAACTTGCGCAAAGTGCAGTTGGAGTTGGAAAAGGAAGGGATCGTCAAGACTCTCAACAGCGACTCGCACGACACCACCCTCACCTTGGTGGGAGCGGGCAAAGCGATCTGCTTGTCCCCTGAGTTTTACCGCTCGGAAGGGGGCGATTGCGCTTGGCTCGACTTTGACACGGACGCTTATATTCAAATCTCTTTGCTCCTATCCGAGGACGAGAGGCGACAAGAGGTATTGGAGTTTGTCGAACTCCTCAAACGGTACGCTTGATCGCCCGTACTTCCCCAACGCCTGTACGCCGATAACCATGGCGTAACGTATAAAAAAAAGGGCGCCGCCTGAAGTGAACCCCATTTGGGACACTCAATAAAAAAGCGCTTAACAGGAAGGGATTAAGTTCGCTTCCTGTTTTTTATGCGCTTCG
>CADBTQ010000004.1 GCA_902797685.1 uncultured Eubacteriales bacterium
CCACTACACCCCCCGCTGCGACTGTATGATGTGCGACCCCCAAGACTTAGCGAGCGCCTATCGGCAAGCGACCGAAAAAGGCATACGCACGGCGGTGCTGGCAAGACGGCAAATATTGGCGGGATTGCCCCCGCTCGATCATATCGATTTGGGAGAGCAAGACGAGGAAGTCATGCGTAATTTGTTCGCCGCCTTACGAGCCGCCGAAAAAGAGTATCAACTCATCATACTGGAGCGGTTGCCCGAGGAAGGGTTGCTCTATTCGGTGATGAACCGAGCCAAAAAATCGGTCAACAAAAAGTAAAAACGCTTTGCGTTTATCCGTGCGTAATTCGAGCATTTGACCTTTGGGTCAAACGTCGACAAAAAAAGGTGTTCCTTAGACCTACGGAACACCTTTTTTAACGTCTATTGGCGGACGTCAGTCTTTGGTGATGGTGATGGTAGCGCCCTCGTCGGACACGAAGTCGAATGTGATCGTGTAACCCAGTTTCGACCCGTCGTCCAATTTGCCCGTCTTTTTGGAAGACGCCGCGAACTGTTTGCGATAGCGATCCAACGTAAAGGTATCGCCCGTAAAGAAGAGGTCGGTTTTGTAAAGGCTGTAACTATTGCGATAGGAGTCGGTCGTGCTGTTGCGAATGAGTTGCAAAATACTCATATCGCGGTACTTATCGGGCACGACAAACTCGGCGCTATCATCAAAGTAGTTGCCGTCGTCAAAGGTATTGTCGATGGCAAGTCCCGCGGCTCGACCCTCTTGCAATCCGGCATAGATATGGCTGTAATTGCCGTCCGTATTGTCGATCAAACGGCTGTCCACGTGCCAAACGCGGATGCCCGAAACGGTGGGACCCACGATGTCTTGGTCGTCGTAATCGTAGTGGCTGTCCAACCAGTTGAGTCCGGTGGGGGTGTAGAGTTCCAACAATATGTACTCGTCAAAGACCGAGCCCGAGAAAGAGGGCGCGATCAAGATGACGTCGCCCGAGGACTCGAAGGGGCGAATGGTCAAAGTCGTGGTGTCGGTGACGACGTAGGGCTCGGTCCAATCCAGCGCCAATTTGCTGTACGGATCGTGAGTGCCGACGTTGTAGTCCTGCATACTGAAATCGCCCGCGGGAGAATACGCGTATTCGCCGTAATCGTAGTAGTCCAACAAGCCGAAAATGTGCCCCATCTCGTGGATAAAGGTGTGCGCGTCGATCGTACAGTGGGAGGTGTCCGCATACATAAAATCGTAAGACGCCCAAAAATAGTTGTAGGGCGTGGGCGCTTCCTTGTCGGGCTGAGGATCGTTTTGGGGATAGAAGCAAAAAGCCCACATCATCTCTTCGTCGAGAGTAACCCCTTTGGGGGCATTGGAGTAGTTGGGAGCGGCGTAGATCAAACACACCGCGTCGATGTAGCCGTTGCGGTCAAGGTCGTAGTCGGTCAGATCAAATCCGTCTTGTTGTCCCGCCCAAAGGCAAGCGGCGGCGATCAACTCGTCCAACAGTTCCTGCCCCGTTTCCGCGTCGAAATCGGTGGCTTTGACAGTAGTGTTGTACCAGCCCGTCATATCGCCGTCCAAAGTGACCTTGCCGTACGAGTCTTGGAGATAGTAGGATCGCACGCTGTGCCAGCCCGTCTCCTCTTCGGTGCCGAAATAGGCGGTGTAGATATCCGAATAGACTTTGTCTTTAACGCTACTCTTGATATACTTCGACGAGTCGGCAAACCATACGGGAATGACCAAGATATGGTTGGTGCCCACCGAATTGATGGCGTCGTAGCCGAAGGTGTCGCGGGAAAGGGCGGCGTACTCGTAGTAATTATCCCTGATGTCGGTGCGCCCTACCCCCTCGGTCACGGTCAAAGGCGATGACCAATCGTAGGTATCGTCTCCGTGGGGCTTGACAGACACTTCGCTACCCACCTCGGCGTAGTAGAACAAATTGGTCGTCTCCTCTACCGTTTCGCCCCCGTCCAAGGTGACGTCGTAGGAAGACGCCGTGCCTTCCCAGATCACCACGCCGTTGTCGGACAAGGCGAGTTGCATCTTGTTGAGTTGAGGCTCGGGGTCGGGCTTAGGTTCGGGATCGGGGTCGGGAGTAGGATCGGGATCGGGAGTAGGATCGGGCTCCGGCTCGGGATCGGGTTGCAGTTGAGGCTCGGGCTCCGGCTCGGAGGATTGCCACTTGGCGTAGATCGCGACGTTGGAGTCTAAAGTAAACGTCGCAAAGTCAACGCTTTGGGTGCAAGCGCTATCCGTGTAAAACCCGACGAGTTCTTTCCCATCGGGCGTTGGCAAAACGATGGAATCCTCGTCGATAAGGGCGTCCGCACTGACTTTGAGATTGAGAGCGGGCACGCCCGACAAGTTCCAATAAATCGTCAAATTGACGGTTTTGACGGGAGTGGGCTCAACGTCGGGTTTGACGTCGGGAGTGACGTCTTCCGCGGGTTGCTCGCTAGGTGTGGACGTATCGGCGGGCGAATCTTTTTCGCCGCAAGCGACCAGTCCCACCGTCAAAGCGATAGCGAGAATAAGAAACAATACGAGTAGCTTTTTCATGATGTCTATTCCTTTGGAATAGCGTCTACTGCGGAGTCCCGCTCGTGACGACTATTCCTTGTGATCTTTGTGTTTGGCAAGCATCCCTTTGAGATACTGCCCCGTCCAACTGGACTTGACCTTGGCGACTTCTTCGGGCGTGCCTTGCGCCACGATCTTGCCGCCGCCGTCCCCGCCTTCGGGTCCCAAGTCGATGACGTAGTCGGCAACCTTGATGACGTCGAGATTGTGCTCGATGACCAACACGGTGTTGCCGCCCGCGGTCAAACGCTGCAAAATGTTGAGCAACTTTTGCACGTCCGCCGAGTGCAGTCCCGTGGTGGGCTCGTCCAAAATGTAGATGGTCTTACCGGTGGAACGCTTGGCGAGTTCGGTTGCCAATTTGACCCGCTGGGCTTCCCCGCCCGATAAGGTGGTGGCGGGTTGCCCCAACGTGACGTAACCCAACCCCACGTCGTTGAGGGTCTTGATCTTGTTGTAGATGCGGGGGATGGGGCGGAAGAACTCGCACGCCTCGGCGATGGTCATATCCAATACGTCCGAGATGTTTTTGCCCTTGTAACGCACTTCCAAGGTCTCTCGATTGTAGCGTTTGCCTTTGCACACGTCGCACTGCACGTACACGTCGGGCAAAAAGTGCATTTCGATGGTGAGGATGCCGTCCCCTTTGCAGTTTTCGCACCTGCCGCCCGACACATTGAAACTAAACCTGCCTTGATCGTATCCCCTCGCCGCCGCGTCGGGCGTCTTGGCAAACAGCGCGCGGATGTCGTTGAACACACCCGTGTAGGTGGCGGGATTGGAGCGCGGGGTGCGTCCGATGGGGCTTTGGTCGATGTTGATGACCTTATCAAAGTATTCGATCCCCTCGATCGAGGCGTATTTGCCTTGCTTGACCGAGCGGGAATTGTTGAGCCGTTCCGCCAAACAGGGGTACAAGATCCCGTTGACCAACGAAGATTTGCCCGAGCCGGACACCCCCGTCACGCAGGTAAACAAGCCCACGGGGATATGGACGGTGAGATTGCGCAAATTGTTTTGCTTGGCGCCCTTGACGGTCAGCCATCTGCCGTCGGGCTGCTTGCGCACGGCGGGTACCTCGATGGATTTGGCGCCCGAAAGGTATTGTCCCGTAATGGAGTCGGGGTTAGCCATGATCTCTTGCGGGGTGCCTTGCACCACCAATTCTCCCCCGTACACGCCGGCGGCGGGACCGATATCCACCACGTGATCGGCGGACATGATGGTCTCCTCGTCGTGTTCCACCACGATGAGGGTGTTGCCCAGATCGCGCAGTCGTTTGAGGGCGGCGATCAACCTGCCGTTGTCCCGCTGGTGCAGCCCGATAGACGGCTCGTCGAGAATGTACAACACTCCCTCAAGCCCCGATCCGATCTGGGTCGCCAAGCGGATGCGTTGGGACTCACCGCCCGACAAAGTCGCCGAAGCGCGGGACAAGGTGAGATATCCCAAGCCCACGTTGAGCAAAAAGTTGAGGCGGGCTTTGATCTCTTTGAGAATGAGGTGGGATATTTTTTGATCCCTCTCGGAAAGGGCGAGCGTGTCGAAAAAGAGCAAGCTGTCCTTGACCGATTTGCTTGTCAGTTGCACCAAATTGAGTCCGCCCACCGTGACGGACAGAGCGTCCTTGTTGAGACGGTCGCCGTGGCACACCATACAGGGCACCTCACGCATAAAGCGTTCGTACTCCTTTTTCATCATATCGCTCTCGGTCTCGTTGTAGCGGCGGGTCGCCAAGTTGACGATCCCCTCGTACGCCGAGCGATAGGTGGAAGACTGGGTACGGGTGTTCCAGGGCATGGTGATGATCTCTCCCCCGTTGCCGTAGAGGATCATATCCTGAATATGCTTGGGCAACTCCTCGAAGGGGGTCGCCGTACTGAATCCGTAGTGATCCGCCAACCCCTCGAATTGCTGCTTGAGGATCATGCCGTCGAAGATGCCCGCATGGATCTTGAGACAATCTTTGAGGGGGCGGGTGCGGTCGGGCACCAACAACATGGGGTCCGCCTCGAAGCGGAAACCGATACCGTTGCAGCCGGGACAAGCGCCGAAAGGCGAGTTGAAACTGAACAAACGAGGGGTGATCTCGGGCAACGATACCCCGCAATCGGGGCAAGAATAACGGGTGTTGAACAGTTGGGTCTCCCCGTCGATCTCGGCTTCCATAATGCCGTCCGCCAGTTTGAGCGACGCTTCGACCGAGTCGGCGAGACGACCTCGGACGCCTTCGTGGATCTTGATACGGTCCACCACCACCGAAATGGTGTGGCGGATCTGCTTGTCCAAGGTGGGCAACTCCTCGTCCAAGGTGTACGGGTTGCCGTCGATGACTACCCTGAGATACCCCGAGCGGCGGTAGGACTCCAACTGCTTGGTGTACTCCCCCTTTTTGGCGCGCACCACGGGGGCGGACAGCACCACCTTGGCGCCGTCGTGGGACAATATCTCGTCCACGATCTGATCCACCGTGGTCTCCTGTATCTCCCGTCCGCATTTGGGACAATGCGGCACGCCGATATTGGCGTACAACAGCCGCAAATAGTCGTAGATCTCTGTCACCGTACCCACCGTGGAACGGGGGTTTTTGGACGTGGTTTTTTGGTCGATGGAGATGGCGGGGGACAGACCCTCGATCATATCCACGTCGGGCTTTTCCATCTGCCCGATGAACATACGCGCGTACGAAGACAAACTCTCCACGTACCGCCTTTGCCCTTCGGCAAAGATGGTATCGAAGGCGAGCGAGGACTTGCCCGAGCCGGACAGTCCCGTAAAGACCACCAACTTGTTGCGCGGTATCTTGACGTCTAAGTTTTTGAGGTTGTGCTCTCTGGCACCTTTAACGTAAATAAAATCTCCCATCGTTCTCTCGATCTCTATTCGCTCGGCAAGGTCGCACGAAGCATCGCTATGCGATCCCTCAATTCGATCGCCGTTTCGTAATCCAAACTGGTCGCCGCCACTTTCATCAAAGCGGTCAGCATCTCGATCTCTTCCAACACGGCGTGGGCGGTGCGAGGCTTTTCTTCCTTGATCTCCTCGCGGATCTTGATGGTGTCCTTGACCTGTTTGACGATGGTCTTGGGCACGATGCCGTGTTCCTTGTTGTATTGCATCTGCACCGTGCGGCGACGATTGGTCTCGTCGATGGCGCGTTTCATACTGTCGGTCATGACGTCCGCATACATGATCACGCGGCTATCCGCGTTGCGCGCCGCTCGGCCGATGGTCTGAATGAGCGCGGTGTCCGAGCGCAAAAAGCCCTCTTTGTCCGCGTCCAATATCGCCACCAAGTTGACTTCGGGCAGATCCAGCCCTTCTCTTAGTAGGTTGATACCCACCAACACGTCAAAGTCCCCGTTGCGGAGCGCGGTCAACAACTTGATCCGCTCCAAAGTCTTGATATCCGTGTGCATATAGTTGACGCGGAATCCGTGCTCTTTGAGATAGGCGGTCAAGTCCTCCGCCATGCGCTTGGTGAGGGTGGTGACGAGCACCCTGCCGCCCGCCTCTATCGACTTGGTGATCTCCCCCATCAAGTCGTCCACTTGCCCTTTGACGGGGCGCACCTCGACGGGCGGGTCGACCAACCCCGTGGGACGGATCAACTGCTCGGCGACCTCGCTCGCCTGCCCCAACTCGTAGGGGGCGGGGGTGGCGGACATACAGATCAACTGGGTGATGTGACTATCGAACTCGGTAAAGTTGAGAGGGCGATTGTCGTACGCCGCTTTGAGACGGAAACCGTAGTCCACCAAGTTCTTTTTGCGCGCCAAGTCCCCGTTGTACATCCCCCTGATCTGGGGAATGGTCATGTGGCTTTCGTCCACGAACATCACGAAGTCGTCGGGGAAAAAGTCGAGCAAGGTATAAGGGGGCGTGCCCGGCAGACGGCCGTCGAAGTAGCGAGAATAGTTTTCGATACCCGAGCAGTAGCCGATCTCCCGTATCATCTCCATGTCGTAAGTCACCCGCTGGCGAAGCCGTTGCGCCTCCACGAATTTGCCTTGGTCGAGAAAAGCCTTTTCCTCGACCTGCATATCCTTGAGGATCCCGGTGATGATCTCCTCCAACTCCTCTTTGCCCGCCAACACGTAGTGGGTGGCGGGGAAAATGGTGACCTCTTTGAGATTGCCGACGGGGCTCCCCGTGGTGGTGTTGATCTCGGCGATGCGCTCCACCTCGTCCCCAAAGAAATAAAAGCGGACGGCGGTGGTGGACTGGCTGACCGGGAACACGTCCAACACGTCCCCTCTCACGCGAAAGGTACCGCGAGCAAAGTCGATATCGGCGCGGGTGTACTGTATCTCCACCAACTTTTCGATCAATTTATCCCTGTCGTGTTCCTCGCCCGTACGGATGTGCACGGTATTGCGAAAATACTCGTCGGGAGCGCCCAAACCGTAGATACAGGACACCGAACTGACCACGATCACGTCCCGCCTCTCCATCAGGCTGGCGGTGGCGGCGTGGCGCAACTTGTCGATCTCGTCGTTGATCGCCAAGTCCTTTTCGATATAGGTATCCGTCTGCGGGACGTAGGCTTCGGGTTGGTAGTAGTCGTAGTAGGACACAAAAAACTCCACCCTGTTTTCGGGGAAAAACTCCCGCAGCTCGTTGCAGAGTTGGGCGGCTAAGGTCTTGTTGTGGGCGATGACCAACGTGGGGCGGTTGACGCGGGCAATGACGTTTGCCATCGTGTAGGTCTTGCCGCTGCCCGTGACGCCCAACAGCACTTGGGTACGGTATCCGTTGTTGAGTCCCTCCACCAATTTGTCGATAGCTTGGGGTTGGTCGCCCATAGGGGCATACGGAGAGTGTAGGACGAAGTTGCGGTTTTCCATACCCTATTTTTTGATCAGATTGATGATCCAAGGGATGGCGTACCGAAGCACGGTCGCCAATACCACGCCCAACAAGGTCAAAAACACCTTGGACAAAATGCTGTTTTTGCGGTTGCGGATACGCATCTCCTCCGCTCTCTGGAAGGCAAAGCCTTTTTTCAAAAGGGTGATGCAAAAATAGTAGTCGCCTTTCTTTTCGGTCTCCACCAATTCAAAATACTCGTCGTACGCCAAGCCCTGCAAGATGGGGGACAGATCTTCCAAATTGATCTCCACGTTGTAGGGAATGGACGACATCAGATCGACGGGACGGACCAGACACATCCCGTTGTTGTTGGTAGTGCGCTTGTAGATCTCGCGCATGATAATCGTCTCTTTTTTGCTCAGCATATCAAATCACCTTGAGGAGCCATAGGATCAATAGGATCACTCCTCCTCCCACTAACGTACCGCACAAGGCGGTCAAAAACGTGACGAACCAAAATCGGATAGGCAGCCTGATCATCCCCTTGTCCTGTTGACTGAGGGCGGGACGGGGTTCCGCAGTCGGCTCCGCCATGACGGCGGATGGCTCCGTCTCCGCCACCGGCGCGGACAAAGGCTCTTCAATCGAAGCGGGTCGCACCGTGGAGGGGTTGGGCGCGATCGCCTTAGGCGCGGACGGCTGCGGTTCGACTTGAGAAACGCGGACGGGTCGGGAGGAGGCTTCCGCCTCGGTTTGCTCCAAGGCTTGCTGCTCCAACACTTCCTGCCGTATTTGCTCTAGCGCCTGTCTCTCTTTTTCTTCCGCCTCTTGCAGGCGTTTGATCTCCTCGGCAAGGCGGCGGGACTCCTCTTCGGCGGCAAGGCGCGCCGCTTCCTCGGCTTCCCTGCGGGCTTGCTCCAAAGCAAGGCGTTTGGCTTCCTCTTCGCGGGCTAAGCGCGCTTTCTCTTCCGCCTCTTTGCGGGCGGCTTCGCGACGCTCCCTTTCGGCGCGGACGCTTTTGATGATACCCTCGCCCGCCGAGGTCAGCCCCAAACAGTATTCACCGCCCAAGGCGTATTTGACGATCAAGTACCCGTCCACCTTAAGAGCGTCGATCTTGTCGTCCAACCCTTGCCGCAAAGACTCGGAAAAATCCTGCAAGTCCAAGATCTTGAACTTGTCCAACCCCAAATGGTCGTGAATCTCTTCCAATAGCGCAAACGTCTTTTCGTCCATAGGGGTATTGTAACACATACCCCGCTCAAACGCAAGTTTTTACAACTAAAAAGGGTTTATATAATTATAGCACAAAATGCTGCCCAAGGGGCCGTATAAGATCGGGGCGGCATTGTCGGTGTAAGGTGGCGCCATCAGCACGTTGTGCTTCCGGGCAATAGACCGAGATGACAGCGGATACGTCATTCCGAGCCGATGCCACGAGTGGCATCGTGTCGAGTGAATCTATGCTCTATCCCTTACCACAATGGAGCGGGCACTCCCGCGCCAATTCATGGGGCACAGCCCCAATTCATGACCGCAGGTCAATTCATGGTGCAAAGCGCCGTTTCATGCGCCTTCGGCGCACCGAATAAAGTCCGATTTAGGAACGGTTTTCCCCACTTTGGATTGGATCAACTCCCTACTGGTCGGAAGAATATGTCGGATAGGTCCATGTGTCTGCTTTGGCACCAATGTTAGGGACACAGTCGGCAGAATACACGTCGTCTCTCTCTTGCAGTAAGCTAATCGCCTCAACCACGTTGGCTTTATCGGGATTAGATAGATATATCATAAAAAACAAGTGACCATCTACAACCGTATCCCTTGTTATTTTGCTTATCTCAATACCACAGTTGAATACTTCCAGTTCAAAAGCAGAAAGCTCATCTGCTGCCGTCTCGGTATACTCCTTTTTTAGTTTAACGGCGACACGATCATCATAAAAGTCTTCGTCCATGTTGACGGTGTCAATAACAACCAACCGTTTGTCCGCCTCCGGTATATCCTTGTAATCCGCAAAATAGTATTCGGAAACTTCCGTCCCCATAGGTTCGTCTAACACAACGTACATGTGACCGGTATTCTCCCCGTCTTCTTGAGGGGTTTGCTCTTGCGGCGTGTCCGTCGATTTGCAACCTACCACGGCAAGAGACAGAGCAAGTACCGCTACGAGCAATAATACCAATAACAGTTTTTTGTTCATTTTGACATTCTCCTTTTTTGCATAAACGGGGAAAGGAATAAAACCTCTCCTATAAAGTCCGATCGGGGGCAGATTGTGTCCCACTTTTCATTGCGTTCACCACCACGATTTTGCGCCTAACGTGTTGTTTAGTCTGCCCAATCGAGGCTAAACTGCGACGCCGCAAAACACCAATCTGCTTCTATCACCAAAAAGAGGTCGGTCGTATCGTCGCCCGCCACTTTTTTTATCACAACGTCGACGTCCTCGCCCATCCACCGAAGCACGTCATATTCCACGTTCCCAACGGACGGGGCGTATCCCACTACCAACACGTGCCTACGAAAGAACGAGTCGTCATACTCTCTCATTTTTCGACTCAACTCCGTATCGTACCCCGAACTATAGGGATCAAAAAAAGGCAAGCCGTTTTGCTCGGCATAGGCAACTAACTCGTTTTTGTTTCTTATCCGCACCAAATGTTTGTCGTGAATATCCAACCCGTTTGCTTTGTAAGCACGAGCAACGTACAATTCGTTGGGGATCACATCGGGATCGGTTGTCGAGACTCCGCACGCTTCCATATGGGCGCAATCCTTAACGTCCGCCTTTTTGACAACAACCAATATGACGCATTGACTGCTCACGGCTGCACCGCCGCCCATCCGAAGACTGCGAACGTTGACTCTAAGCGTATCTTCGTCATATCGGACGCTTTCTACTCCGTACTCATAACCGCCACCGGGACACAAAAACGTGCACAAGATCAAGGAATGCTCGTCAAAAAAATCTTCCCCAAAATCGGGCATATTTTCGTAAACATATAGAGCGGACGACGCATCATCGCCCGATTGCCCACTCGATTGCACACGCAAGGTCGAATGCAACTGAGAGACGCTATCGACCATAAAGGCAGGAATATTCTCCCCTACTCCAAACGTGGGGGCCGTTTCGGAGTAGCCGATCCTTTTTGTCATAATGGAGAAGTAAGGAATGTTATGCGCCCCTATCGATACGCGCACGGCGCATCCCTCTTGGTAAGGGAACAGTACCTCCTCCTTTGACGTCTCTTCTCCCCAACTTCCGCCATCTTGAGGGGTTTGCTCTTGCGGCGTGTCCGCCGACTTGCAACCCACCACGGTAAGAGATAGACAAAGTACCACAACGAGCAATAATAACAATAACAGTTTTTTGTTCATTTTGACATTCTCCTTTTTGGATAAGAAACGGAGCGCTATTTTACTTCTCCTGTAAAGTCCGATCGGGGGCAGATTTTGTCCCATTTTTAATTACGTTACCTATTATTACAATGCGCAGAGTGGTTATATTGTCCCAAATAGACGCCTTATATTTTAATCGTAACAAAAAAATAAAAGCAAAGTCAATGATGAAACGGTGAAAAATGGGTGAAAAATAGGTAAAAAAACTACTTGCCCGTCAAATATAGACTGCCCACTTCCAAACACTTGGCGACGTTGGGGTTGGCGATGGAATAATAAATGATCTTGCCTTCCCTTCGGGCGGCGACGAGGGCTTTGCCTTTGAGAAGGCGCAACTGGTGGGACACGGTGGTTTGGTGCAACTCGCAAAAGCGGGCGATGTCGGACACGCACAATTCGGAGATAGAGAGCGCGGACAAGATCTTGACCCGCGTGGGATCGGAAAAGATACCGTAAAACTCGGAGAGGCGCAAAAGAGCCTCGGGCGAGGGTATGTAATATGACAGCAGGCTTTGCTGGTGACGGTTGGTGAGGGTATTCACACACTCATTGTGGGGCGCATACCCTACCGTAGTCAAGGGCGAAAGAGGGCGAATAGGCGCTTTCTTTGGCAAAAGGAGGTAAAAATGTTTGACAATAACGGTTTTTTGTTGATTTTGATCCTATTGCTCATCTTTGCGACGACAGGCACAAACGGCATATCGGGGGACGAGTCGTTGATCTTGATTTTACTGACGTTTGGAATGCTGCTCATCAGCAACTCAAACGGACTGTTTAACGGTAGACGGGGGTGCGATCATTTACAGTAGACTTTGCGCCAAAGCGCAAATGATGCTTTGCCTTTGGCAACATGATGTTTCGCCTGATGGCGAAATGATGCGTGCTAACGCACATGGGCGATGATATGCACGGCAAGCCGTGATGATATGCACCGCCGGGCGGTGATATCGGAAGGCGCCGATTGCGCCTTGTAGATGGAGTAGCGCACGATACATAAAAGGAAGCCCCGTTAGACGGGGCTTTTCGTTTGGGTCGGCGGTGGCGGTAATCTTAGAGGGCACGATCAGCAATCGTATTTCCATTGGGGATCGGCTAAGACCCCTTGGGGAATGGTCAAGGTCAGTCCCTCGATTCCCACAAATGCGTGGCGGGCAACGATCTTGACTTCGCGAGCGATCGTACAATATTTAGTCCCCACCACGAGGACGTCACCCGACAGCAACGCGCCCCCTTTGACGCGATACACGGGGTTGCCTTTGGCGACGGAGAGGGATCGGAGCGCGGTATAGGCAAAGCAATCGGCGCCGATCTGTTTGAGCCCTTTGCCCAATTTGACTTTGGTAAGAGCGCCGCACTCGGCGAACGCCCCCTCCCCCAGCGCCTCGGTCTCGTCCGGAATGGAGACGGCGGTCAAGGGGGTATTCGCCAAAGCGCGAGAGCCCACGTACAGCGAAGTGGCGGGAAGAAGCAGGCGGGTCAGTCCCGTCCCCTCTAACGACTGATCACCCAAACTGACGAGATCTTTGGGGAGAGAAATGGAAGACAGGCGCTCGCACCCCAAAAACGCACGGTCGGACAAGTGATCGAGCGAGGTGGGCAGTTTGACCTTGGATAGATTGATACAGTCGGCAAAGCACCCCGCACCCAGCGAAAAAACCGAGTCGGGAAGGGAGACGGATTTGAGATCGGCGCAACCCGCAAAACAGTCCTCGCCGATAGCGCTCAGCCCTTCGCTAAGGGTGACCAATTTGAGCAAGTCGCAGTGCCAAAACGCCCCTTTACCCAGACTTTGCACGGATTTTGGCAGGTGTACCGCCAAAAGGGGCAAGGAATCGAAAGCGTAATCGCCCACGTGCAAGACGGGCTTGCCTTTGAAGACGCGGGGTAGATACAGAGTGGGCGACGAGCCCAAATACTCCACGATCTGCCACCCCTTCTCCCACTCGGCAAAGGAATACAATTCTTCCCACACCTCGTCGGGCAGATCTTGGTCGGCTGCCATCATGCGGGCAAGGTCGTTGAGCCGTTTGGCTTGACTCAATGCCAAATGGCAGGAAGGACAGTCGGTCATTTTGGGTTGGATCTCCGCGTTACATACGGGACATTTCATGGCTTTTCCCCTTTGGGACGGAGCGCGTCGGAGCGCACCGTCTCAATATTATTATACCATACCCTTTTTGCAAGTCAAGACCTCGGACAAATCGCTTGCCTTTTGGCGATTATTTTTGTACAATAGGTTAACTTAAACAAAAGGTTTTAGGAGTGAAATATGCGTATTAACAAGTATTTGGCGGAAGCGGGCGTGTGCTCGCGCCGTGCCGCCGACCAACTGATCGCGGAAGGCAAAGTGACCGTCAACGGCAAAAAACTGACCGAGCCAGGCTACGACGTGGCGGTGGGCAACGATTCGGTGTACGTGGACGGCAAACGGGTGCGCCCCGTGTCCCGTTACACCTATCTCATGCTGTACAAGCCCAAAGGCTGTATCTGCTCCGCCAAGGACGAATTGGGGCGCAAGACGGTGTACGACTACGTCAAGTTGGACAAAAAGTTGGACTGTGTGGGACGGCTGGACTACGACAGCGAGGGCTTGCTGTTGTTGACCAACGACGGGGATCTGTTGCACAATCTGACCCATCCTTCGTTTGAGATCCCCAAGACTTACGTCGTTAAGATCGAGGGAAAATTGAGCGAGGACGAAGCCGCCAAGTGGCGCAAGGGATTGACCTTGGACGACGGGACGGTGACCGCCCCCTGCAACGTGACCGTGTTGGATACGGACGACAAGTTTACCCGTATCGAAGTGGTGCTGCACGAGGGCAAAAACCGCGAGATCCGCAGGATGGCGGAAGCGTTGGGCAAGACGGTGACCTTCCTCAAGAGGACGGCTTTGGGCGACCTCAAATTGGGCGGATTAAGCCGCGGCGCGACTCGCTTTTTGACCACGTTGGAAGTGCAATACCTCAAAAAACTCGCCAAATTGGACAAGTAATATGAAAAAGAGATACACTTATCCTCGATACCTCATCGGCTTTGCCGTGGCGGTAGCCGCCATGGTGATCATCTTTGTGTTGGGCGTGGGCAACGTGCTTGGTTGGCACCGCGCGGAAGCGACTATACTTAGCAAGGACAACAACAATTTGACGGTGGAATACGTAGCCCTTGACGGCACGACCTACACCAACGTGCCGATGGTGTACTCCTTCGGCGGCAAGGTCGGCTCGCACATCCTCATCCGCTACAAAGAGGACGACCCCACCCACGTGGACACGGTGGCGGTCAATATCGTGATGGGGGCGGCGGTGGCACTGGCTGCGGTGATGCTGTTGGCTTTGGGGCTGTTCTTTTGGAAGACCGAGACCAAGGAGCAACGCAACAAGGAAGCGGCGCTTGCCCAAGGTCACCCCGTGGAATGTAAAATATTGTCTACCATACCCGAGCCCACCATCCGACCGGGGAGGCAATCGGCATACGTCAGGCTGGACTGCGTGCCGCTCGATCTGGAGAACGCCGACCCCGAAAACATCGTGATCTACACGTCCGAGCGATTTGTCAACCCCAAGAGAGCGCTCGCCGGCAAAGTGACCGTGATCGTGAACGACGAAGATCCCAACAAGTATTACGTCGATCTCGACACATTGGTACTCGAGGACGCGCAAGAGGAACCATCTGATAGCATTTAATATGACCGCCCGCCGAGGCGGTTTTTGTTTTCCAACCGATAGTTGGGAAAAATCCAACCACGGGTTGGGCGTATCAACCGTCTCTCGCTTGTTTTGGGAAGCGATCCGTCCCATAATGGAAGCAGAAAAGGGGGACGAAGCGCCCCATAGGAGGTACAAAATGGACTTTGCAAATCGACTGGCGAAAATAAGGAAACAACGTGGACTGACCCAAGAGGAATTGGCGGACAAATTGGGTGTGAGCGGACAAGCCGTATCCAAGTGGGAGACGGGCAACTCGATGCCCGACGTCGCGCTACTGGGGACGCTTGCGCACACTTTGAACGTTACGGTGGACGATCTACTGGGGATCGAGCCCAAACACGACGTGGAGATGGTGCCGCCAGAGCAAAAGAAAAACACGATCATTCGCATCGCCGTCAATAGCGCCGAGGGGGACAGAGTCCGCATCAACTTGCCCCTGCTACTGGTCAAAGCGTTTGTGGGCGAGGACGGGAAGATGCCCTTGGTGATGAAGAACGACTCCCTCAAAGAGGTGGATTTCGGCAAGATCATCGAGATGGCGGATCAAGGGTTGATCGGAGAGTTGATGTCGGTGGATTCGGCGGACGGCGACCACGTCGTCATCACGGTGGAGCCATGAAGATCTATATCAAAGCGAAACCCGTATATTTAGCGTTTTGGATCCCGCTTTCCGCGCTCAAATGGAAGATAGCGACCAAGTACGTCACCCAAGAAGGCTGGACTTCCGACACGCTAAAGCGGCTGTATCACGCCGCCAAAGAGTACGTCAGACAGTACGGGCATTTTACCTTGGTCGACGTGAGGTCGGCGGAGGGAGAACGGGTGATCGTCAAAATATAAATACCTAACGATAATCGACCAACGATTGCGCCTTCGACATGAAGGCGTTTTTTTATAAAGGACGGGCAAAATCATATCGCCCCACAGCGACAAAAGAAGATGAGAGCGAGGGTATCCTAACGAAGAAAAAGCGCGGCAAAATGCCCATCTAAAAGACAAAAAACTCAGTGAAAAACTTCCTACCCGAGATTACGGGAGGGAGAATGAGATGAATACGAGCGCGTACTAACGAAGGGAGAGAAAGTCGAGTGTACTTGCCCGTACACGACTTGAACGAGCGAGCGGACGTGCTCGGAGTCGCTCATTGTTCCCCCGTAATCTCGGGTAGAGAGGGGGGTTCGGACGGCACATACTCATGCCTATACGTCAACTTGAGTAGCATGGGCGTGGCAAACGAGCTGATCAAAATGATCCCCAACACGAAGGGCATGATGGCGGGATCGACCAACCCCGTTTGGATGCCTTTTTGGGTACAGATCAACACGACTTCGGCGCGCACCATCATTCCGAGACCCACGCGCAGACTGTCTTTGAGGTCAAAGCGGCAAAGGCGAGCGCCCACGCCGCAGCCGATGAGTTTGCCCAGTAGTCCCACCACCAAAAAGACGAATCCGAAGGCGACGAACATACCCGTCATGTGGAAATCCCCTTGCACCACCTGCATCATGGTGGTGATACCGATATTGCCGAAGAACACGGGGCCGAACAGCAGGTAGGTACTGATATCCGCTTTGCGGTCGATGTAGTCGCTGTCGTCAAGCCCGGACAACATCAGTCCCGCGATGTACGCGCCCGTAATGTCGGCGACCCCGAACCATCTCTCCGCCGCGTAGGCGTAGAAGAAGCACAACGCAAAGGCAAAGATGGCGATACGACGGAAGTGGTGATGGTGCAAAGCCAACTTTTTGAACAGCCACCGCACGACGAGACCTAGACCTATCGCCGCCACGAAGAAAGCGACCGTTTTGATCAGCACCAACCAAACGGGATCCCCGCCCGAGCCCGTACCCGCAAGCCCCGAGACCAAAGACAAAAGCACGATACCGATGATATCGTCGATGATGGCGGC
>CADBTQ010000005.1 GCA_902797685.1 uncultured Eubacteriales bacterium
AGATACGGTATATCCAACTCTCTTGCCGAAAAGGCGGACGAAATGATTTGATTGAGTAGATCACCGCAAAGCAGGGCGCCCACGTCGGTTTCTTCTTTGCCCGCCTTGGCGATCGCCTGCTCGATGGCGGTCAGGTGCATCTTGCACTCGGCTTTTTCATAGCTTTTTTTCTTTAAAAGGTCCTTTTGCGCCACTTCGTCAAAGTACTTGGCAAGAGGGCCGTCCCCTTCTTTGGGTCCCGCTATACCGTAACCCGACACGATCACGGGTCGATTGTCAAAGATTATCGTTTGATCTCCGCCGTTCATCAAAACAACCCCACTATCCAATAGATCACGCCCACCGCGATAGCGGCGACAACACCCGACACGATCACGGGTCCCGCGATCACGAACATTTTGCTCATCACGCCCAATACCACCCCTTCGCGATTAAACTCCATTGCGGGCGATACGACCGAATTGGCAAATCCCGTGATGGGTATGATAGAGCCCGCCCCTGCATAACGGCCGATCTTGTCGTAAACGCCCACACCCGTGAGAAATGCGCCCAAAAACACCATGGTGATCGACGTCAACTGCGCCGCCGTGACCTCGCCTATCGGCAAAAAGGTGCGATAGATCAAGTTGAGGGCTTCTCCTATACAGCAGATCAACCCGCCCACGCCAAACGCCATGGGCAAGGTTTTGAGTTCCTTAGACTTGGGAGTCGTCTTTTTGACTAACTCGATGTACGATTGTTTGTCCAACATTGCGCGATTGTTCTCCTTTGGGATCTTTGCGTCTGACCTCGTATTCGCAAGGGTCGACAAGATCTACGCCATTTCCATTCGTCATACCCAAAGGATGGGTGATTTCTCGCGCTTTTATACCAAAAAAGGAGAGCCTTTGCTCTCCCCTATCTCTCAACTCATCTGCTCTTTGATCTCTTTGAGTATTCTATTTTCTAATCTCGATACCTGCACTTGACTCACGCCCAACAGTTTGGCGACCTCGGTTTGGGTCATATCGCGGTAGTAGCGCAAAATGATGATCTTTTTATCCCTCTCGGACAGATTGTTGATACAATCCCTCAACATGATATTGTCCACCATATCGTCGGTTTCGTCCTTAGTCTGTATTGTATCGATGAGGTACGATCCGTCTTCGTCGTATTGTTCGTACAAAGACACGGGCGACTGGGTGCTATCCAACGCGTACACAACGTCGTACACGTCCACCCCAAATCGCTCGGCGATCTCCTTGAGGGACGGCTCCTTGGTATGCTCCTGCCGATAGGACTCGATATACCGATTGATGGACGCCGCCAGGCTCTTGGTCTGACGACTGATCTTGATCGGTCCCTCGTCGCGGATATAACGTTTGATCTCGCCCGCGATCATGGGGACGGCGTAAGTCGAAAACTTGACGTTGAAAGACAGATCGAAATTGATGATCGCCTTATACAGACCGTAACTCCCGAGTTGCAGCAAGTCGTCGTACTCGATATCCTGACTTCGGTATCGCTTGACTATGCTCTTTACCAAGGGCATGTTGGCGGACATCATCGTCTCGATCGCCTCTTTATCTCCCGTTTTTGCCTTTTGTATAAGCGTCAATACCTCCTCGTGACTAAGCATTTTGCCCAAAACGCTTGCGCATCACGACGGTGGTCCCTTTGCCTACTTCGCTACGCACTTCCACCTCGTCCATAAACGCTTGCATCAAAGTAAAGCCCATTCCGCTTCGCTCGTCTTGGGGTTTGGACGTAAAAAAGGGCTGCATCGCTTCGTCGATGTTGTCAAAACCGCACCCATAGTCTTGCACCGTCACTTGCGCCATGGCTTCAAACAAGAGTATCTCCAAATGGACTTCGCCGCTCGTTCCCTGATATCCGTGCACGATACAGTTGTTGACCGCTTCGGACACAGCCGTTTTGACGTCGTTGATCTCTTCCAACGTGGGCTCCAACGGGGCGCAAAACGCCGCCACGGTGCTGCGGGCAAACGCGACGTTGGCGGTCGTGCCCGACAAAAACATATTGCAATAATTACTGATCTCCATATCTACCTCGTCGCTATGATCGAATATATCCCGGTCAGTCGAAACAACTTATCCACTTGCCTATTACAATGGGATAGTTGCATCGTGATCCCTTTACTTTTCATGATTTTGTATCGGCTGAGCAATACGCCGATACCGGTAGAATCCATAAAATCCACGCCTGCCATATCCAGTTCCACCGTCCTTACACCCGAATCGATCAATTCGTTCAATTTTTCCCGAAAATCGTTAGCCGTGTATTCGTCGATAAATCCCGTGGGCGATAGGGTTGCAGTGCTACCTTGATAACGTACCAGTATATTCATAACAACCTCCGATTACGATCCTAACACCTCTAATATGTCGAAAAAAGGGAAAGACTTTCGCCTTTCCCCTTCCTTTGTCGAAATGGACAATACCCATCTCAAATACTATGTCTTGCTACATACCCCAAATCGGTGGATGAGCCTGCCCTACGGGCAGACTATCCACTGCCCCCCGGGCAGGGTTCCCTACCAAACTTTGCAACCTACTGCCACCGTTGGTGGCTCCTGCTTTTGTTTTATACCGCTCTCCAAGGCTTTGCCTTGCTTCGCCTCGTCGGTGGATGAGCCTGCCCTACGGGCAGACTATCCACTGCCCCCAGGGCAGGGTTCCTCACCATACTTTGCAACCTACTGCCGCCTCAAGGCGGACTTTTTTTGTCATATATGCTTTCACTCATACCATAGGTCGGTGGATGAGCCTGCCCTATGGGCAGACTATCCACTGCCCCCTGGGCAGGGTTCCTCACCAAACTTTGCAACCTACAGCCACCGTTGGTGGCTCCTGCTTTTGTTTTATACCGCTCTCCAAGGCTTTGCCTTGCTTAGCGGTATAAAACAAAAGCAACCTACGGTTTGTAGGTTGCTAAAGTTTGGTGGGAAGAGGTGGATTCGAACCACCGAAGTCACTGACAACAGATTTACAGTCTGCTCCCTTTGGCCACTCGGGAATCTTCCCATCTTGTGGAGCTGGTGAACGGAATCGAACCATCAACCTGCTGATTACAAATCAGCTGCTCTGCCAGTTGAGCTACACCAGCGTAACACCTAGCAGAGCGCTCATTTGTTGGTGCCTAGAGACGGACTTGAACCATCGACACGCGGATTTTCAGTCCACTGCTCTACCAACTGAGCTATCTAGGCGTAATTGGCGATCCGGAACGGGCTCGAACCGTCGACCTCCAGCGTGACAGGCTGGCATTCTAACCAACTGCACTACCGCACCATGGTGGGCCTTCAAGGACTCGAACCTTGGACCGATCGGTTATGAGCCGACTGCTCTAACCAACTGAGCTAAAGGCCCATGGATTCGAGCAATTTGGTCGAGGTGAAGGGATTTGAACCCCCGACCTCATGGTCCCAAACCACGCGCGCTACCAACTGCGCTACACCTCGAAAGGCCTCGAACTCAAGACTGTTTCATCTTACACCATACTCACCCAATTGTCAACGATTTTTTGATAGTTTTTGCACACTTTTTTTGTGTTCGTTGCAACCAAGTGAGCGGGTGTAACGATTTACCCTTCTATAGGCTTAAAGGTGATGCCCACGACTCCGTGCGCTTTTTCTTCGTCGGGATCGTGCACCATGTACATTCTTTCCAAAAAGTCGAGTTCGGTTTCGTTGCGCACCAACAACGACTCTTTGTCGTGCGAAAGATACACTTCCAAAAAGCTGTCGTACAAAGACAACTCCTCCACTTGTACTTTCACCACGTCCAAATTGCCCGTGCGTTTGACGAGATACAAAGTATCTCCCTTCTTGAGATTTTGCACCAAGGGCTCGTTGACGGTATAGACGCAATTATGCCCGTTGCGCATCCACTCGAAGGTCTTGACGTCCAACTCCACCGCGATGGTATTGACCCCCTTGATCTCGTTGCGCAACTTCTTTTGCTCGTTCTTTTTCTCCTGTTTGTGAAGTTTGCGCAATTTGTCCAACTTAGCGCTTTGCATGGGCACGAAATCGTAGCCCGAGACCCTGCCTTTTTTGATCCCCAATTTCTTTTCCAACTGCGGATAAGTGCAACCCGTTTTTTCCAAACAACTTTGCAACAGTCTCAACGCCATCTCCGCGTCGTCGTCCGCTTTGTGATGGGTAAAGGTCAGTCCCAGTTCGTCGGCGGCTTTGTCAAGCCCTATGCCGTTCATCACGTCGTAGATCGCCGAGTAGATCATCTGCGTGCAAATGTACTCAAATTTGAGCGCGGGCACACGCGCGCGTTTGCACGCCTCGTTGAGCATAAACATATCGTTGTTGGCGCTGTGCGCCATGATGATCTTATCGCCTTGGAATAAAGCTTTGATCTTGTCGTATTGCTCCGCCAAAGTGGGCGCCGCTTCCGCCTGTTCCTTGGTCACCGAAAACTCGATCGGCTTGCGGAACTTGGCGACGAATTTGCACTTGGGATTGATGATGATATCCTCTTTGTACAGGATATTGAAATCTTCGTCCGCTTCCACCACGCCGATGGAAAACACGCTTCCTTTGACGTAGCGATTACACGCCTCTAAATCGATAGACAAATAATGCATACTTTACACAAAAAAGTGCCCTCGCGAGAGGGCACTTTGTCAGACTGTTGATTACTCGTTGCCTTCTCCGTCGCTCGACAGGTCGAGACCTTTGAGCATATCGGCAAAAGCGTTGTTGGTAGCCGAAGAACCGTTGCCGTAGGAGGCGATATTTTCGCGCTCTTCTTCGCTCATCAAGTTGTCCTCTTGTCTGCGAGGCTTGCGCTCGGTTTGTTGAGGACGATCGAACTTTCTCTTGCTGGGACGTTCGCGGCGTTCTCCCTCGGGAGCGGCGTTCAGATCCTTGATGGACAAAGCGATACGGTTGTCGTTGAAGCTGATGACTTTGGCTTCGATCTCGTCGCCCACGTGCAGCACGTCCTCGGCGGACTCCACTTTGTCGTGGGAGATGTTGGAGATGTGCACCAAACCGTCGATGCCGGGCTCGATGGAAACGAACGCGCCGAACTTAACGATGGATTGCACTTTGCCCTTGACGATGCTGCCCACGGGATACTTCTCGGCGGCGACTTCGTAGGGTTGACGTTGGATCTGCTTGTAAGACAAGGTGACCTTGAAGTTTTCGGGATCGACCTTGATGATCAAGAACTCGTACTCTTGACCTAGGGTCAACACGTCTTGAGGATTGGCGCTGCGCACCCAGCTGATCTCCGAAGAGGGGCACAAGCAGTCGAAACCGTACACGTTGACGAACACGCCGAAGTTGGTGAACTTTTTGACGGTACCGGGAACGATGTTGTTGAGTTCGAAACGGTCCTTGTTGGCTTCGAAGATGTCTTTCTTCTCTTGCTCTTCCTTAGCCAAACGAGCGGCATAGGCTTTCTTGCGCTCGATAGCGGCGGCTTTGCGCTCCGCCAACAATACCATCTTGCGGCTGGCAACGATGCGTTTGCTTCTTTGCGCTCTTTCCTCGTCCTCTTCCTTCTTGGGAGGCAACTTCTTGACGGTGATGGTTTGACCGACGTATTTGCCGACGACCTCTTTCAAGGCGTTGAGCTTTTCCTCGTCGTTTTCGCCTTCCGCCACGGGGATGGGATCCAACTCGATGTGCGAAGCGGGAATAAACACGGTGTAGTCGCCCTTGGAAGCGAGCAAGCCGCCCTTAACGACCTTTTCGACCACCACGTCGAACTTGCCGGCGAGCATCTCTTTTTCCGCTTCGTCTTTGGCGGCCTTGGCGGCTGCTTGCTCGTCGACTGCCTTCTTGGAGAGGGCGAGCATGGATTTGTCGTTGGAAGTGTTGGCAATCACTTTGGCAAAGAAGGTGTCACCTACATGGAACGCTTCGGGATTATACTCTTCCAAACCTGCGTTTTCGGCTGCGATAAAACCGTCTTTCTTTTGCCCGCAGTTGACCACGAGGCCGTCTTCGTTCACGCTGTCGACGACGCACTTGAGTCTGGTGCCGGGTTTGATCTCGACCATTTGTTGCAGAGCTTCTTCCATGGTAGTGATGGGTTTGGCTTCTTCTTTTACGGGTGCAGAACTGACTTCTGCTGCTGCGTCAACGGTGTTGACTTCTTCGCCTTTGATGGCTTCTTCTTGATTACTCATGTTTGCTAATACCTCCGTTACCGATTCCAAGGGTGTGGATGTGCCGGTCGTGACCCCCAAAACCGATATTTGATTTCCTTTTTTTAGATTTTCCGTTTGTTCGGCGCTTTCCAACCAGTACGTTTGAGGACAAGCCTCTTTGCACAGCTCCACCAGCGCCTTTGTGTTCGAACTCCGACGGCTTCCTACGACCAGCATAGCGTCTACTTGCTTTGCCAAAATCAGCGATTGCCTTCTTCGCTCTAATGTATTGTAACAAATAGTTTTTTGGATGACAAGCGATTTGCGCTCGTTTTTTGCTCTTTCTTCTATTTTTTTTACTAATACTTCGTACTTTTCGGGCGACAGCGTGCTTTGCGCGACGACAACGGCGCCGTTTTGCAATTCGAATCCCTCGATTTGCGTTTGGTCGCTTATCACCGTACACTTCCCCGCTCTCGAGACGATCCCCTTGACTTCGGTGTGATCGGGGTCGCCCAACACGACGAGCTGCTTGCCCTCCTCTTTGGCAGACGAAGCGTATCGATGGATATTCGCCACCACGGGACAGGTGGCGTCTTTTACGACGACGGAAGGATCCAACTCGTCAAGTAGTCTGGGATCCGCGCCGTGCGCCGACACGACCAACACGCAGTCGGTAAGCGTCCTCGCTTGCTCGGGTCCGATCGGCACGATCCCCTCTTTTTGCAACTTGTCGACGGTGTACTCGTTGTGTACGATCATTCCCAACGTGTACACGGGCAAACCCAAAGAAGTCGCCTCTCGGGCGATCTCGATGGAGCGCAATACCCCTTTGCAGTATCCGATATCGGGGGACAGTACGACTTTCACTTTTTCTTGCGCTTTTTGCTTTGGACCAACTCGTCCAATTCCGCCTTTTGCGCGGTCATTTTTTCAAACAAAAATTGGGTCGCTTGCTCCCTGCCTTCCTTGGCGGGCAACTCGGCAAACGGGCTGAGATCAATGGGCTCTCCCACCATCATATACGAGCGGCGGAAAGGCTTGATCTTGGCGTGAATGGTCACGGGGATTACCTGACTTTGCCCTTTAAGGGCAAACATGACTGCGCCCGTCTGAAAGGGTTGGATCACGGTCGTCCCGGTCGTATTGCGGGTACCCTCGGGAAAGATCACCAACTGGTGACCGTCTTTGAGCACTTGCAAACCCGCTCTTACCGCCCCGATATCGCTCTCTCCGCGCCTTACCCCGATCGCCCCGATCTTGTGCAAAAACCAAGCCGAAAACTTACTCTTGAACAACTCGGCTTTGCCGATACAATAGCATCCGTGCCTGAGCATTTTGTGCGCCAAAAGAAGGATATCCGTCGTCCCCAAATGGTTGCAACAGATCACCGCTTTGTCGTGCGTGATATTTTGTTTGTTGTACACCTTGGTCGGATAGATCAAGGCGACGAAGGGATAAGATATCCCTCTCAAAAAGTCGTAAAAAGTCATCGTCTACTCCATGTGCTTGCGAATATGTCTGAGCATATACTCCTTGACTTCGTCCGCGCTCATATTGCCCGAATCCACCAATATGCTGTCCTCTGTCTGCGTCAGCGGGCAAAAATCGCGGTGGCTGTCGTTGTAATCTCTGTCGATGATATCCGCCAAGATCTTGTCGTAATCGGCGCTTTGCCCTCTCGCCAACAACTCGTCGGTACGGCGACGAGCGCGTATCTCGGGCGAAGCGGTCAAAAAGAACTTACAATTGGCGTGAGGAAGCACGTAAGACGTGATATCTCGCCCGTCCAACACGACGGGATTGTTGGCTGCGATCTCCCGTTGCAGCTCCACCAATTTGAGCCGCACCGCGGGGATCTTACTGATGTCCGAGGCGCACTTGCTGACGTAGTGCTCACGGATAGCGGTACTGACGTCCTCCCCGTCCAAGTAGATGTGCATACCGTCCTCTTGGTACTTAACGTCGATTTGAACATGGGGCAAAAACTCCTTGACCTTGTCCTCGTCGGTACAAGACACCCCAAGCCGCACGGCTTTTAGTCCGACTGCGCGGTACATGGCGCCCGTGTCGAGATAGAGGATGCCCAACTCTTTGGCAATGGCTTTGGCTACGGTGCTTTTGCCCGCACCGGAAGGGCCGTCGATAGCGATATTCAGCATAATTATTCTCCCTTACGGGCGGCGGCGATGCCTGCCGCATAACCCGTTGTAAATGCGATTTGCAGATTGAATCCGCCCGTTAGGGCGTCGAGATCCAAGACCTCTCCCGCCCAATACAGATCGGGCACCAATTTTGATTCCATTGTTTTGGGGTTGACCTCTTTGACGTCCACCCCGCCCGCGGTCACCACGGCGCCGTCGAAGTCCTCCAATCCCACGATGGGATAATCGAACGATTTGAGTCCATGAGCCAATCTCCCTCTCTCCTCGCGCGAAACGGCGTTGCAGGGCTTGTAAAGGTCGACTTTTGCACGAGTTATCCAGTCCTCCACGAGCGAGTGCGGCAGATAGTTTTTGACCACGTTGACCAACAATTTGTTGGGGTTTTGGGCAAAATCGTCTTGCAACCGCTCGTCCAACGTCTTAAAGTCAAGGCTCGGTTTGGTATCGATCACCAAAACCGCCCCGTCGAGATCGCAACGATTGATATACGCCGATAGCGTGAGCACGGTCGGACCGCTCACTCCCGTGTGCGTATAGAGCAATTCCCCAAACTGTTCGGCAAGCACTTTGCCTTCTTTTTGCACCGAGACTTTCACGTTTTTGAGCGTGAGCCCCGCTAAAGGAGTCGTCCCTTTGGCGGCGATACCCACCAGCGAAGGAACGGGTGTGATCACGCTGTGCCCCAAAGCGGTTGCAAAGCGGTATCCGTCCCCTCGGCTGCCCGTCGCTTGGTACGATTTGCCACCGGTTGCGATCACCAGTTGTCTATCAACGAATCTACCCTTATCCGTATCGACGACAAAGTCGTCTCTCACTTTGGCGACCTTGAGCACCGTGGTATCAAACTCGATATGGACGCCGGCGCTTCGGGCTTCTTTAAGCAGTGCGTCGATGATATCCGCGCTCTTGTCGCTCACCGGGAAAACGCGATTGCCTCTCTCCACTTTGAGCGGTACGCCGGCTTCTTCGAAAAAGGTTTGGGTCGAGCCCGAATCAAATCGAGACAAGCCGCTCTTGAGAAAGCGCGCGTTCGACACCAAATTGCGCTCGAACTCCTCTCCGTAGGTGGCGTTGGTCACGTTACAGCGACCTTTGCCGGTGATGTACAATTTGCGCCCGATCTTGGAATTGCGCTCCAATACGGTCACATTTGCGCCCTCTCGTGCCGCGGTGACGGCGCACATCATGCCCGCGGCGCCCGCTCCTATCACCAACATAATTGACCTACCTTTCGCTCAACCGATTCCATGCCCTCTATATCGGTCAACCGCACCTTGATCGGCGTAATGCACAAGTACCCTTGCTTTGCCAATTTGACGTCGGTCTCTTCGTCGGTCGTCACGTCCACGATGGTGCCTTTGACGAGATAATGAGAGGGGCTTACTTCCTCGTAATAGTCCTCGTAGAGTCTAACGCCGACGGAAGCGACTTTGATCCCCTTGATATCCTCGCGTTTGGACGAATTGCAGTTGATACTGATCACCCTATCCACGTCGCACATATCCGCCAAAACGGACAGGTTGTCCCTCACGAACGCGGCGATATATTCGTAGTCGTCGTCCACCACGTCTATCGATACGGCGATCCCCTTGACGCCCGATACGGTCGCCTCGATAGCGGCGCCTACAGTTCCCGAATACTGCACGTCGGTGCCCATATTGGTGGTATCGTTGATGCCCGAGACGACCAGATCCGCGCCTTTGGCTACCGTAAGCAGCCCGAACTTGACGCAATCGGCAGGCGTGCCGCTCAAACAAAAAGCCCGACACGGATAACCATCCGCTTCCCTTAGCACCAATTCCTTGTGCATGGTGACCGCGTGGGAAGTGCAGGATCTTTGATCGTCGGGCGCGCAAACGACGACTTCGTGACGGGGCGCGAGTGCGCTCGCAAGAGCGCGCAACCCCTTTGCCTCTATTCCGTCGTCGTTGACAAGCAGTATTTTCATTGGGTGATAGCCGATACGAAATCTTGGGCATTGAAGGGCAACAGATCTTCCTTTCCCTCGCCCACGCCGACGTACAACACGGGCAGTTCCTTTTCGGTGCAGATGGCGATCACTACGCCGCCTTTGGCGGTGCCGTCCAACTTGGTGAGGACGATACCGTCGATGTCGATGGCTTCGTCAAAGATCTCCACCTGCTGCAAAGCGTTTTGCCCCGTGGTAGCGTCCAACACGATAAAGCGGCGATAATCCGCCTCGGGGTAGTCTCTCTCCACCACGCGGTTGATCTTTTTGAGTTCTTCCATCAAGTTCTTTTTGTTATGCAACCGTCCCGCGGTATCGATCAGCAACACGTCGGTGCCGTGCGCTTGCGCCGATTTGATGGCGTCGTACACCACGGCGGCGGCGTCCGCGCCTTCTTCGTGCTTGATCACGCGAACTTTGCTGCGATCCGCCCACACGGACAGTTGCTCGCCGGCGGCGGCGCGGAAGGTGTCGGCTGCCGCCAACACCACCGACTTACCCTGCTTGACAAAGTAGTTGGCAAGTTTGCCGATGGCAGTCGTTTTGCCCACCCCGTTGACGCCCGCCACGAGGATACACAAAGGATACTCGTAGGGGGGCACGTCGTAATCCACCATCTCCACCAAGATCTCGTCGAATACTTTTTTAGCTTCGGCGGGGGTGGATAATTTTTGCTTGAATGCGCGCGTTTTCAGCTCTTCCAATATGCTTTCGGTCGCCTCTGCGCCCACGTCGGCGCTAAGGAGCGCATACTCCAATTCCTCATAAAACTCGTCGTCCAACTTCGCCCCGCGAAACGCCCCGTACAGCTTGCGCGAGATGTTTTCTTTGGTGCGTTTGAGTCCTTCGACGATCTTGCTAAACAGTCCCATATTAGTCCTCCCAAACGTGCTTGACCGCGTCTTTCAGTCCTACCGACAACACCGACGACACGCCGGGTTGCGCCATCGTCACGCCAAACAAAGCGTCCGCCCCTTCCATCGTGGGCTTTTTGTGGGTGATGACCACAAAGCGCGAGGTGTTGGCGTAGCGACGCAAGAATCGAGCGAATCGGTTGCAGTTGACCTCGTCCAGAGCCGATTCGACCTCGTCCAATACCACGAAAGGCATTGGTTTGAGTTTGAGAATGGCAAACAATATGGCAATAGCGGTCAAAGACTGCTCGCCGCCCGAAAGTCGACTCAAAGGTCCTTTGCTCTTGCCGGGCAACTGTACGCTGATATCCACGCCCTGCTCGTCGGGGTCGTCGAGGTTTTCGGTCAACACCAACTCGGCTTTGCCTCCCCCGAAGAGGTCGCTGAAGGTCTCTTGGAAGTTGATGTTGATCTTGGCAAACGCCTCGTTGAACTTGACGTTCATCTCCTCGCTGATCTTCTTGAGCATAGCTTCGATGTTTTCTTTGGCGGCCAATGCGTCGTCCAGCTGCTTGCCCGCTTCTTCCCTGTCGCCGCTCATTTCGGCGTATTGTTCCTTGGCGGCGTGGTTGATATTGCCCAAAGCGGTGATCCGCCCTCTTAGCGAAGACATCAAGCCGGGCGCTTTGACGTGGTCGAAGTCGTCCTTCTTTTCGTCCTTGATATCCTCGTAAGTACGGCCGTAATCTTCCATGATCTTGGTCGTCCATTGTTCCAACTCGGCGTCGATCTTTTCGATCTTGCCCAAGTCCTTGGTGCGGTCGTTGCTGGACAATAGCACGCGGTCGTTGAGCACTTCCACGTACTTGTTTTGCTCGGCGATCTGACTGCGGATCAAGGTCTTTTGCTCGTCGCAGACCTTGATCGCCTCGTCCAATGCCTTAAGTTGTTGCTCCTCTTCTTCCGAAAAGACCAAAGTCGGCTTAGTAGCCAAGTGAGCGTTGATCTCCTCTTGCTTTTGAGAGAGGGCGATCTCCAACCTTGCGATCTCGCCGACAGCGGTCGACAGTTCGTCCCCAAAACGCTTGATATCCTTGTCAAGCGTGGCGATCTCGCCGCTTAACGAGCTCAATCCCAAAGACAAAGCCGTTTTGCGGTCGGACAGTTGATCGCGTTCCACTTTTTTGGACTCCTTGTCCGCCTTTGCCTTTTCGATATTGGCGGCGGTGTTTTGGCTATTCGATTCGATGGCGCCGCCCGCGTTTTTGGTCGCCTCGAGGTTTTGCATGACCTTGGCAAGGCGAGCGGTCGTCAACGCTTTGCCGCTTTCGGCGTCGCGGATACGCTCTTCCAGCGCCGCCAACATACTGTTAGCGGATTCCACTTGCAACTCGATCTCGTTGTATTGTTTGTCGAGTTCGTCGCGATTATCGCGGGAAGATTGCAAAAACTCTTCGTTTTGGCGGATCTTGTTTTCCCACGCTTCCTTTTGCTCGATCAATTTGGCTTGCTCGGCTTTGAGTTCTTCCAATCTCTTGCGCTCTTTTTCGAGGGTCAATTCCTCGTTGGTGCGGCGGCTACCGCCCGAAATGGTACCCGAGGGGTCGAACAACTTGCCGTCCAACGTCACGATCTTGAGCCCACCGCGATAGCGACTATCCAAGTATTTGGCGGTCTCGAACTTGTCGCACACGATGATACGACCAAGAAGACGAGAGAAGATCTCCTCGTAGCGATAGTCGTAGCTGATCAGATCTTGCGCCACGCCGTCCACACCGTTTTCGTTGACAGCCCCGCGGAACTCGAAGCCCAACTTCTCCCCTTTGATACGGTTGAGGGGCATACACGTGATACGACCCACGCCCGCGTCGCGAAGATAGTTGATGAGGTAGTTGGCGTCCTCTTGGGTATTGGTCACGATGTGATTGGTCGCGCCGCCCAAAGCCACTTCGATCGCCTCTTGATAGCGCTCGTCCACCTTAAACAGGTCGCCCACCACGCCCACAAAATGGCGCGCCACTTCGTGATTGGTCTTGGCGGCTTGCACGATATAGTTGACGGCTTTGGTGTAGCCTTTTTTGTCGCGAATGATGTTGCGCAAACTCTGCACGTTGATCTCTTTGCTTTGGATCACCGGCTCTTGTTGGCGGATCTTGTTGTTGAGGTCGGACAGGCTGTAACGCGCTTCGTTGATCTGGGTGATACGCGTGCGGCGTTCCTGCTCGATACTGTCGTTTTTGGCGGACAAGATCAACTGTTGCTTTTTGCCTTGGTCGATCTGCTTTTGTTTTTGCACGATCTGCTCGCGGCAAGAAGTGATCTCGGTCTCGTAACGAGCGATGTTTTCACGCAAGATGTCGCACTCGGCTTCCCCTTTGGCTTGGGACGCGTATACCTCGCCCAACTTGCTCATGTTGGCAAACCGCTCCTCGGTCGACTTTTCGAAGTCGCTTTCGCTCATCGCCAACTCCATAGACACCTCGTTTAAGGTGGCGGCGACGACGTCCGACTCCACTTGCAAAGACAACCGCTCTTCCTTTTTGGCGTTGAGCACGGTGGTCGCTTCCGCCAAATCGATCTCCGATTCGGTCTTGCGCTGTTTGTTTTGTTCCAACGCTTCTTTGAGAGATTGCAGCGCTTGCAGCATGCTGTCCAACTTGGCTTTGTGCTCTCTTTGGTCGCCGCTCGCCCTCTCGCGATTGATCTTGAGGGTCTCTTTTTGATCCAACGACGCGCGCAACTTGGCGTCGTTTTGGGTCTCTTCCTCGTTCAGGCGCTCGATCTTGACCTTCGCCTCTTCGATATTGCGGTTTTGATCCGCCAAGTACTCTTCCAACTCCTTGATGTGTTGACGCAACACGTCTTTTTCGCTGTCGGCGTTTTCGTACTTGTAGATGAACATATTGTACTCGAGGTCGCGCAATTCGTTGCGCAACACCACGTACTTTTCGTACGCTTCCACCTGCCGCTTGAGGGGCGCTAACGCCTTGTCCATCTCCTCGATACGAGCGGACAACGTCGCGATCCCCTGGTCGGTGTTAGCGAGCATTTTGAGGTTTTGTTTCTTTTCCTCTTTGACTTGCGCGATCCCCGCCGCTTCGTCGAAAATGTGGCGGCGATCCTCGGGCTTGACCTTCATGATCTCGGTCACGGCGCCCTGCTCGATGACGTTGAGGCTATCCTTGCCCGCGCCCGTGTCACGCATGAGCTCGATGATCTCTTTGCGCAAACAGGGCTTGTGATTGATGTAATAATAGTTGTCCGACTTGCTGCGGAAGATCTTACGGGTGATGGCGATCTCCTCGTAGGTGGTGCGGAACATATGATCCGAGTTGTCGAATACCAACGTCACTTCGGCGTAGCCCATCTCGGGCAATTTGGGAGTACCCGAAAAGATAACGCCCTTCATGTTTTCGCCGCGCAATTGTTTGGCGGATTGCTCGCCCAACACCCAGCGAATGGCGTCG
>CADBTQ010000006.1 GCA_902797685.1 uncultured Eubacteriales bacterium
GCCCAAAGGCAGAGTGATATTCCGCCTGATGGCGGAGTGATATTCGCTCCGCGAGTTGGCTACGCTTTGCTCCGCGTGGAAGGCTCCAATATCGCCTTGTAGATGGTGTAGTACACAGTACACAATCGGTTGCCCCGAGTATGCGGCGTCTCTCGAAACGCCTAAGCGATATAAATCCCGAAGGGGATTTGCGATATAACGCAGCCCCCTCGCACCGAACGAGGAGGCTGTGTTGCGATATATTCGGCAAGCCGAATGCGATATATTCCTACGGAATGTTGTGGACGGGGGGGATTGATATTGCTAACGCAAAGAGCATACATATCGCATGATACTTAGTATCACATCTCGCATATGCCTCGGCAAATGTATCGCAAAAGCACCGAAACAATGGATTGGTGCCTTTACGTTAGCAAGTATTGAAAAAACAGCCGCAACCCGAGCAAGGTAAAAACCTGCGAGGATTTCACCCGCATAGAGTGCGGATTTCAACGGCTGTAAAAGCCGATTTCACCCACCGCAGGTGGATCTATTCGGCTTCCACAACGTTGCCCGCATCGTCTTGGATGCGGGCAACATATCACTTGCGAGTAAGGCGAGCAAATATCACTCTGCCTTTGGGCAGAATATCACACGCCTTTGGCGTATATCACTTATGAGCGTAGCACGGCAAAGCTGTTATCACTACGCGTGTGCGCTTTCGCGCACGCACGCATACACACTAATTAAATATCACGTGCGAAACGGGCAAATCCATTGACAACCCCCGCCCTCGGGGGTACAATAAAAAGGTACTTACCAAAGGAGGGCGATATGAAACGTATCATCGTAATAGGCGGCGGCGTGATCGGCTGCTCGGTGGCTCGGTACCTCTCGGGATATCTTGCGGATATCACCGTACTGGAGCGGGCAAACGACGTGGCGACCGGCACCAGTAAAGCCAACTCGGGCATCGTGCACGCAGGATTTGACGCGCACCCCGGCACCAACAAAGCCAAATTCAACGTCTTGGGCGCAAAGATGTTCCCTCGTCTTGCCGAGGAATTGCACTTCCCCTACCGTCAAAACGGGGCTTTCGTCCTCAATTTCTCCCCCGAAGGGGACGCCAAACTGCACGAACTGCTGGAACAAGGCAAACAAAACGGGGTGGACGGGCTGTCTATCCTTACGGGCGACGAGGTACGCGCGATGGAGCCCAACGTGTCGAGCGAAGTGGTATCGGCGCTGTACGCCTCCACCAGCGGGATCGTGGGTCCCTACGAGATGACCATCGCCCTCGCCGAAAACGCGGCTGCCAACGGGGTCAAGTTCGTGTTTGACCGGACGGTGTCCGCCATCGTCAAGGGAGCGGACGGCTTGATCGTCAAGACGAACAAAGGGGACTACCCCGCCGACGTTGTGATCAACTGCGCGGGCGTGTACGCCGACGTACTCCACAACGGAGCGTGCGAAGACAAGATGGAGATCGTCGCCCGCAAAGGGGAATATATGCTGTTGGACAAGGCGGCAGGCGACACCTGCCGAAAGACCTTGTTCCAACTGCCGACCGCCATGGGCAAAGGGGTACTCGTCTCCCCCACCGTACACGGCAATATCATCGTGGGACCCACCGCGTTGGACACGTTGGACAAAGAGGACGTGGATACCACCGTCAAGGGGCTCAACACCGCCTGGAGCCAAGCGGCTCTGTCGGTACCCACTTTGTCCCGTCGCCAAATCATCACCCAATTCGCGGGGTTGAGAGCGCACTCCCTCAAAGGCGACTTTGCCGTGGGCAAAACTTCGCTCGAGGGGCTGTACGAAGCCGCGGGGATCGAGTCGCCGGGACTGACCAGCGCACCCGCTATCGGGGACTACCTCGCCCAATTGATCGCCGAGGACTACGCGCTCCCCGTCAATCCGCAATTCGACCCCATCCGTGAGGCGATCCCTTGTTTTGCCTCTCTCGACAACGACCGCCGCGCGGCTTTGATCGCCCAAGACCCCGCTTGGGGCAAGGTGGTGTGCCGCTGCGAAGTGGTGACCGAAGCCGAGATCGTGGAAGCCATCCGTCGCACTCCCGGCGCCAAAGACATGGACGGCGTCAAACGCAGAGTGCGCGCTGGCATGGGCAGATGCCAAGCGGGTTTTTGCACCCCGCGCATTATGGAGATCCTCGCACGCGAGTTGGGGATCGGGCTGGACGAAGTCACCAAAAAGGGAGGCGCGTCCTATTTGATCGTGGGCAAACCCAAGGAGGTCAACCAATGAAAAAAGATCTGGTCATCATCGGCGGCGGCCCCGCGGGCTTGGCGGCTGCCATCGGCGCCTACGACAAGGGCGTGAGAGATATACTGATACTCGAGAGGGAGCCGGTATTGGGCGGCATCCTCAACCAATGCATCCACAACGGGTTTGGTCTGCACACCTTTAAGGAGGAGCTGACCGGCCCCGAGTACGCCCACCGCTACGTCAAAGAGGTGTTGGCAAGAGGCATCGAATACAAACTATCCACCACCGTCATCGACGTCACCCCCGACAGACAGGTGTTCGCCGTGGGCGAAGAGGGGTTGTTGCATTTGCAAGCGGGCGCGATCATCTTGGCGTGCGGATGCAGAGAGCGTCCTCGCGGCGCCATCAACATCGCGGGCGCAAGGTGTGCGGGCGTGTTTTCGGCGGGTACCGCGCAAAAACTCGTCAACATGGAAGGCTATATGCCCGGCAAAGAGGTGGTCATCCTGGGTTCGGGCGACATCGGCTTGATCATGGCGCGCCGCATGACCTTCGAGGGCGCCAAAGTCAAAGCCGTGGTCGAGTTGATGCCTTATAGCAGCGGACTCAACCGCAATATCGTGCAATGCCTCAACGATTTCGACATCCCCCTGCTGTTTTCGCACACGGTGGTGGAGATCAAGGGCAAAGACCGCGTGTCGAGCGTGGTGATCGCCCCCGTGGACGGCAAGTTGCAACCCATCATGGACCAAGCGCAGGAGATATCTTGCGACTGCTTGCTGTTGTCGGTGGGATTGCTTCCCGAAAACGAACTTGCCAAGCAAGCCAAAGTCACCCTCTCCCCCGTTACGGGCGGCGCCGAGGTGGACGACAGCATGATGACCGCCGTTGAGGGCGTGTTCGAGTGCGGCAACGTGTTGCACGTACACGATCTGGTGGACTTCGTTTCACAGGAATCCCTGCACGCGGGCGAATGCGCCGCCGCTTATCTTGCGGGCAAACGTCCCACCGCCGACAAGGTGCGCGTGGGTACTTTCGGCGGGGTGCGCTACACCGTGCCCACCTTGCTCAACCGAGAGGACGACGGGGAGAGCCTGTCCTTCAAGATGCGCGTCAACAACGTGTATCGCAAAGTGCGCCTCAAAGTGATGGCGGACGGCGAGGAAGTGTTGGGCAAGAACAAACAGATCGTCACCCCCGGCGAGATGGAGACGTTGACGCTTAGCCCCGAGCAAAGCGCCAAGTTGAGAGGAGCGAAAGAAGTATCGGTGGGATTGGAGGTAAGAGCATGAAACGCGAAATGATCTGCATTTGCTGCCCCATGGGCTGCCGTATGACCGTAGAAGGCGAACCGGGCGCGTACACCGTGACCGGCAACACTTGCCCCCGCGGCAAGGCGTACGCCATCGCCGAAATGACCGCACCCGAACGCATGGTGACCTCGTCGGTCGCTGTAGTCGGCGGCAATTACAAGACGGTATCCGTCAAAACCGCTTCGCCCATCCCCAAGGGCAAGATCTTCGAGGCGCTCCGCCTACTTGACGGCGTCGTCCTCACCGCTCCCGTCAAGGAAGGGCAAACGGTGGTCGAGGACATCCTCGGCACGGGCGTGGCGTTCGTCGCGACGCGCGAGGTGTCTGTCGCTCGGTAAGCGACAGACAATGAATTGCACCGCTCCCACAAAACGCTACACGATATGAAAAACGTTGTTTTGCTCAACGGTCCTTCCTCCGCGGGCAAATCCACCCTTTCCAAGGCTTTGCAAGAGCGACTTGGCGGGGCAGGCTTTGACGCGGTGGTCGTCTCCATAGACGATTACATGACGACAGACCCTACCGAAACCATTTACGAGGACGATATATACGAAATCATGCCCGCCATGTGTCGGGATATCGAAGCGTTTGCCCGACAGGGCAAAACCGTCATCGTGGACCATGCGATCACGAGCGAGCGCGTCTACGATGCGTTCGTCGGCGCGGTCAAAGGTCAAAGGGTATTGACCGTCAAAGTGACTTGCGACCTCGCCGTGTTGGAACGCCGCGAAAGGGAGCGCGGCGACAGATGTCTCGGCTCCGCTCAGGCGTCCTTGCGCTATTTGTGGCCCAAGGAAGGATACGACCTTTGCATAGACAACGGCGACACGCCCGTGGCGGACAACGTCGAAAAGATGTGGAGCGCACTATGATTCGTATCTTATTCGTTTGTCACGGCAATATCTGCCGAAGTCCTATGGCGGAGTTTGTCTTTAAGGCTCTCGCCTCCCAAAAGGGTGTCGGCGACCGCTTTGCGGTCGAGTCGGCGGCGACCACCACCGACGAGATATGGGGGGACGTGGGCAATCCCGTGTACCCGCCCGCCAAAGCCGAACTCGCCCGCCACGGCATCACCCAGGGGGTGGATCGCAAGAGGGCAAGATTGCTGACCTCGTCCGATCTTGACCGCTACGACCTGTTGGTGGGCATGGATCAGGCCAACATCCGCGAGATGACCCGCATCGTGGGCGGGGACCCCAAAGGCAAGATCGTCAAACTCCTCGACTATGCCGATGGCGGGGACGTCGCCGATCCTTGGTACACCCGCCGCTTTGATGTGGCGTACCGCGATATCGACCGAGGGTGTAGGGCGTTACTCGATACATTGCTTATGCAAGGTATCGAGTAATGAATTGCTCCCAAGGTCGCGTGAATTGCCTTCGGCATGAATTGACCTAACGGTCATGAATTGCACCTTGCGGTGCATTATGAAAAGCATACGACCAAAAAGCGAGGCACACGCCTCGCTTTTTTACATATCTTTTCGTTTACATTTCTTTGTGACGGAAGACGATCACTCGGCGGGGCTCCTCTTCCCAATCGGGATTGAGGGCTTGCAGCTTGGCGGGGCTGACTTTGACCTCGCGCGCCACGTCCCACAGGCTTTCGCCCGCTTGGGGAAAATACACGCTGATCGCGGGAGCGTCCCCCTCGTCTTGTGCCTCGACCGCTTGCGCTTGGGGAATATAGTCCACGATCACGGGCAAATAGCCGTTGACGCGGGCGACCAAGGTGACGGACACGTCCAGCATGCCCCCTTTGATGGTCGCTTCCACCCCGCACAAGGTGGCGGTGCCGTCGAGCAAACAGTCCTCGCTTACCCCCTTAGCGGGAGCGGTCACCGAAAAGGGGATCTCGACCGTGGCGGACACCATGCCCTCGCCTTCGCCCACGACGGACACGACCGCCAACCCCTCGACGGTGATTTGGTCGGTGCCCGCCACCAAGTTGGCGAGCCCCAAACGGCAAGGCAGGGCGGTGATGATGCGGCTGATATTGCCCGTCTCCTCGCCGATGGGCGTTTGAATGCCGATCTTATGGCGCAACGTGTAGTGGGAATGGGGGCGTTTGCACACCATACGAGCGTGGTCGTACTCGAGGTCGTATCCTTCGGCAAACATCTCCTCCACCACCGTCACGCTCTCGCTTTCGTTGCGATAAGCGGACAGCGTCAGCACCGTTTCCACGCGGATGACTCCGTTGTTTTCCTCTCCCGACACCACCACGCGAGCGGACTTGACCGCCACTTCCGCGGCGATATCCCCGTCTTGCTCGATCTCCTCGGCAAAGGGAATGGGCAGTTGTTTGCTGCGCAACTCCCCGCCCGACAGATACACCACGTCGGCATAGAGCGTCCCCTCGACGGTCGATCCCATGGTCGCTTGTTTGATCTCGTCCACCACGGCGCGAGCGTCAAAATACAGCACACGGTCGACGGTCTCATTCGTTTCGATCTCGTCGGAAAGGTCAAAACGCACCTCGGGCAAGGGCACGATCCGCCCCACCTCGATCTCTTTGGTCTTGCACTCGCACTCCCCGTCCACGATCCCCTCGAAAGAGGACGAGATCGTCTGCCAAACGTCCACCGACACCTGCGCCGTCAGGTCGATGATATCCCCGTTGAGGGCGGCTTTGTCGTCCGCAACGTAGGCGGTGGCGGTGGCGCGAGAGGGGTCGATGCGCTCGTCCTCGATCAAAGCTTGCCAGTCGCAATAGTACTCCAACCCGTTGACGTGATCTTCGCCGTCCAGATAAAGGATCTTGTAATTGACTCTACCCTCTACGCGGGCTTGCCCTTCCACCGTCTCCACTTGAGTTGCGGTCGCGTCTGCGGTCACGGTCAGCAGTTGCTTCGCACCGCCGCGCGCCGCCGTGTCGATTTGGCAGGTCGCTTCGATCGTGTCGCTCCCCACCGTATTGATACAATCGTTGTTGATTTTTTGTTTTTTGAATTCCATACCAATCCTCCCAAAGTGATCACCCAATCGTATGCGGCAAGGGAGAAGATTAGAACTACTTTGTGCGTATTGCCCTCGTTTGCCGAAGTTTTGGCAGCGCAAACAACAAAAAACTCTCCCTAAGGAGAGTCGTGATCTATATTTGCCCGTTAGTCCTTGCTCACTTTGAGGACGAAGAGGGCGGGCTCCAAGCCGCCTGCGGGCAAGGTGTACATACGCACCAATTTGACTTTGTCCGACCCCACCAACCCTTTGAGCAGGGCGATCTCGGTGGTGAGCAACAACGCGAATCCCCCGCCCACTAGAGAGGGCAAGCGCTCGATAAGAGCGCGATACAGTCTCGTATTGGACTCGTGCGTGCCCACGCGGTTGCCGTATGGCATATTGGAAATAAGAAGCGAAGCGGGCGATTTGGGTTTGTATTTGAGGATATCCGATTGTATAAGTTGCGCCCTTACCCCCGCTATCCCCAAGTTGACCGCACTTTTGTCCACCGCTTCCTTGACGATATCCACCCCCACCAAGCGGGCTTTGGGATAGACTTTGGACGCTTCCACCAACATGGTGGACGTGCCGCAAAAGCCGTCCAGCACCACTTGGGGGTCCTTGACGTAGCGGCGGGACAGCCGCGCGATGATGGCGGCGGTGGTGGGATTGATCGAAGCGGGCAACGCCTCTTTGCGATAGGCGTAGCGGTCGTCCGTAAGACCCCACAATTTGACGAAACATTTGACCTTGTCCTCGATCGAGACGATCAACTCCACTTGATAGTTGGATGGACTGTTGACCAAAGGTTGCCCCTTGAGAGCGGCGGTAACGGCGGCAAGGTAGGGTCGCTTGTCCCTGACCCCCTTGACGCTCACGCGGTAGCGCACCTCTTTTACCCCGTGCATGGCGGGAAGATCCAGCGCGGACAGCACTTGGGCAAGCCTCTCGGGCAAATCGCTCCACGCCACCCCATAGAGGGTGGGCTCGTACAGCCACGCCTCGTAAAAACAGCGGAAGTCGTACAGTCCCTCGGGGTCTTGGGTGGACACTACCAACCCCTCGTCCACTTCCCCCACCACGGGCAACAGTTGCCCGATCTCGTCCCGCAGTACCCCGTGCAAATGGGGCGCGGTGGTAAGGAGCATGGCGTGGGGACGATCGAAGCGCACCGAGACGGGCGACGCCTTGTCGGACAAGCGGTCGAGCGCCTTATGAAAGGCGTCCTCGATCTCCGCCCAAATCTTGGGGGGCACCGCCAAAGGGTCGAGCCGCTCAAAGAGCGCCCGCGCGCTTTCTACCCTGCCTCCGCTTTTGCCGATGGCAAGGAGCAAGGACGGGATAGCGAAAAAAGTCCCCTCTTCGCGGGCGGCTTTGTCGAGCAAAGCGGCGCCCAACAGAGTGGGACACGAGCCTAACCAAATATACAGGTTTTTGCGGGTTTTGGGATCGGCGCGATACAAGTGATCCACCAAATCGGGATTGCCCTCGACCATGGCGCAAAGCACCCCGTTCCACTTGTCCTTGCGGGACAGCTGGGACAGGCAATAGGACACCGCGCGCGGGGATAGGTCGCGATACGAGCGGGCGATATAGGCGCACACGTCCTCGGTGTGGGGCTCCATCACCCCCACCAAGGTCTGGCGAGCGTTTTCGTCCGCGCTCGCTTGGTATTGGGCAAACAGTTTTTCGACGTTCATCAGTCGACGAGGATCGCGCTGCCCTCTCGGGTCAGGCGAGCGTTAAAGCACGCTTCCACCCCTTTGACCATAGCGGCAACGTCCTTCATTCCCACCGTCTCGGCAGCCGAGTGCATCGCCAGTTGCGCCAAGCCGATATCCACCGCGTCCATGGCGAGTTGACGGCTGCTGATGAGCCCCAACGTACTGCCGCAGCGCACATCGCTACGGTTGTAGTAGTCCTGGAATCTCACGTGCGCATTAGATAGTATCTTCTTAAAGAGGGCGGACGAAACGCCGTCGGTGGCGTAATTGGTGTGGTGTTTGACGACCACGCCCCCGCCCATATACACTCTTTGGAGAGGATCGCTCTTTTCGGGATGCGCGGGATGCACCGCGTGCCCGTTGTCGATGGAGAGGAGCAACCCGTTGGCGCAACGCCTGCCCAAGTCCTTTTCTTCCCCGCCCAAGCATTCGTTGATACGGCGCAGGGTCTCTTCCAAGATCACCGAGCCCGCCCCCTGCTTGGTGCCGCTGCCGATCTCCTCGTTGTCAAAGCACGCCGCGACCGCGATCCCTTGGGGACGGGCGGCAAGCAAGCCTTGCACGCAAGCGTACACGCTGGTCAGATTGTCGATACGGGGAGACACCAACCACTCCCCGTCCTTGCCGCTCGCAAAGGGGGCGGTGGCGGGCACCACGTACAAGTCGGCGTCCAACACCTTGTCGAGCCCCATCGCTTGGTACAAGTCGTCCGCCTCTCCCAAGAGGGGCAGCATATCCTGTTGGGGGTTGAGAGTAAGCCCCTTGTTGGCGTCGGGGTTGTGATGGATGCACAAAGAGGGAATATTGACGACGAAGTCGCTCTCCACGATCCTGCTTTCCACCCCTTGGGGGGTCTCCACGAGCACCCGCCCCGCCACTTTGAGGGGGATATCCAACATGCTGTACAACAACAGCCCGCCGTACACTTCCACGTTGATACGCTTGCCCTCGGGGCTGTCGATCAACTCCTTGCCCTTGACCTTGAGCGCGGGGCTGTCGGTATGGGCGCAGGCGATCTCGAAACCGCCATCTCTCCCGCCCACCGCAAACGCCACGAACGCGCTGTCGTTGAGGGTGAGATAGTAGCGGCCGCCCTCTTCAAGACTCCAATCCGCCCCTCTCTCCAAGCGGACGAAACCGCCCTCTTGGAGCATAGCGCAAGCGTGGCGGGTCGCGTGATACGCGGTATATGATTTTTGCAAAAACTGTTGTACGTTCATATTATTCTCCTTATCCTTGGGGACGTATTCAGTATAGCACACCCGAGAGCGGGTAGCAAGCGTTGCTCCTCGCGCCGTTTCACTTCGTCGTACGCCCCGAGGTGTGTTTTGTTTTTTGCGGCGGTGTCCGCACGCTCTTTTCGACGTGTTCTTACGTCAGCCGCAATCCCTTGGGATAGTGGTTTTTGAGCGTACAATCGACCGCCTTGAAACCGCCTAAGGGGCAACCCTCGACCGTCAGCACCCCCCAACCGTTGGGGACATCCGCTTGGATGGTCTCGCCGCGCAGGTATTTTGCCACGCGAGGGTCGTCTAAGGGTAGATCGAGGGATATCTTGCAATCCTTCCACATACACCGCCACAGGGCGTGATGAGGGACGAAACGCCCGCCTTCCACCTTGCCCAATTTGACGCCGACGTTGAGCCCTTTGGGGGGTATGGCGTCTCCTTTGGGCGGCAAAACGGCATAGCCGTTCCACCACTTGTAATCGATGGGGCGATCCAACGCGCTCTCCACGAAGGCGCGGGCGAGTTTGTCCTCTTTGGGATCGGGTTTTTGCCACGGGGACAGTTTGCGAGGCGCGCTCTCCCCTGCCACCTTGCGAAGTACCGCCACGAAGTGTCCTTCCCCGCGAGTCAAGTGGGGATAGGCTCGGCGCGCCAAGGGATAGACGGGAGAGGGGACGGTCGCTTCCATCACCCTTTGGGTGGGCTCAACGAGTTCAAAGCCGTGTTCGGTAAGCCACGCCACCGCGCCCTCGTTTTCGTCGGGAGCAAAAGTGCAGGTGCTGTACACCAAATAACCCCCCGCCTTGACCGTACCGATCGCATGGGACAGTATGTCTTTTTGACGAGCGGCGCACATGGCGACGTTGCTTAGCGACCACTCCTCTTTAGCCTGCGGATTTTTGCGGAACATACCCTCGCCCGAGCAGGGCGCGTCTACCAGCACCACGTCGAACGCTCCGCCGAACAGCCGCTCCACGCCCGAGGGATCCAGATTGGTCACTACGGTGTTGGGCGCGCCCAACCGTTCCAAATTGCCGACGAGCGTGCGACACCGCCCCAAGTCGATCTCGTTGGAGACGAGCAAGCCGTCGGGGACTAATTGGGACAGTCTCGTGCTTTTGCCGCCCGGAGCGGCGCACAGATCCAGCACGGTGGCGTCTTGGGGGATATCCAACGCGTTGGCGGGCAGCATAGCCGAGGGCTCTTGCATATAAAACGCCCCCGCGTGATGGAGCGGATGATTGCCCGTCAGCTCCCCCGTTACCCAATAGCCCGTATCCTCGTAAGGGATGGGGTCTAAGTGCACGCCGAGGAGCGCTTCCGCCCGCTCTTGGGTCAAACCGTAGCGGGGATTGAGGCGAATACCCTTGACTTCGGGCAGGTCGTAAGACGCCAAAAAGGCGGGATATTCCTCGCCCAAACTCTCCTTCATTCTCTCGCAAAACGCAATCGGCAATTCCATACTTCCACTATACCACAAGAAAGGACATAGCGCAATCTAAGTCCGCAATAAAACCGTGTTTATCACACGAGTTTGTTATATAGAAAACAATTCGTTTGGCGTAATATCGAACAGCCTACACAATTTAAGTATCTGATCGTAATTGAGTTCAAAAACTCCATTCTCAAACCGCGAATACTGCTGCTGCGTCATTAACATAATCGCGGCGACCTGCCGCTGTGTCATCCCCTTGGCTCTTCTCGCCTCTTTAAGATTATTTCCTACTATTTTAGCTGTTTCCATAATAAATTTTATATCACTTTGTGATGTTTTAATGCTTGACATACATCATATTGTGATGTATAATTAAAACATCAACCAAGGAGGTATATTTATATGAAGCACATTTTGCCAGAAGGGAAACTATGTTCACAAGTATGCGCTACTTGCGCTTGGTTCGGGAAGAAGGGGTCTGTCGACTGGTGTTACTACAAAGATTGGAGTACCAGCAAGAGCGGCGGCTCCGGTTGTCAAAACTACAAATAAACAAGAGGGAATGCCGCAAAACGGCATTTTTCTTATTATGCAGATAAAAAGAAGTATTTACGCTGACATAGTAACAAAACTTGGTTCGTATTCCTATGAGGTCGGAGGTATTCTCGGCGCAACTGACGATACGATTTGCGAATTCTATTTCGATAAAGGCAAACAACCGTCAAGTGGATTGATTCAACGCGCACTGTGTTAAGCAATATTTGGACAAAGGGCGGCTCCGATTACTCTACAAGGGAAGGGAAAAGCAGCCCTAATATCAAAAAGGTTATCGCTGATAACAAAACGGCAAATACAATCCGTATTCCCGAAGAGTTAAGCCACCTATTGACCAAAGGTTGCATCCGGATAACCATAACTGCAACGTTTTCGGTAAAAGTAAGAACGCAGGGAAGTGCAACATCTTGGGCTAATGCGAACTTCTATGTAAACTCATACGAACTAGATACCATATCTGCACAGGCAACAGGCGGCGGGTATGCTGATGTTACAAAACAATTTAATCCTAAAGATGGCGCATGGGGGGAACAGACAACCGCTGTCTCTCATAGCTTCGTCGTGTCGTCGGAAATCATAAACGTTGGATACAATTATTCTTATGAAACAAATGCGCTCAATAGATTTGTTGTAGGGTCCTATTTCTTCTCTTGCGAATCTATAGTTTGCACTTACTCAATAAGCAAATAAACCTCTACTCTTTTTTCAGAAGCACAAGGCAATCCGCCTTGTGCTTTTTTTTGCAGCCCTTGCCGTGCGCGCCAACCCGCTTTACAAAAGCGCAAGTATGCGTTATAATGTGGAGTGTGCCCAAAAGGGGCAAAGCGAGGTATAACTATGATTTATTTGGGCGTGGATATCGGCGGCATGAGCATCAAAGTCGGCGCGGTGGACGAAGGGGGCAAACTCCTCTCCAAATGCACGGCTATCACCCCGTTGGGCGACCCCCAAAAGGCGATCGAGTTGATCGCCGATCTCTGCCGCGAAGCGGTAGACCGAGCGGGCTACAGTTGGGCGGCGGTCGCGGGCGTGGGTGCGGGCGCACCCGGCACGGTGGACGGCGACGTGGTAACTTACGCCACCAATATCGGCTGGTACGGCGTGCCTTTTTGCAAGGAGCTCACCCGTCTTACCGGGGTCAAAACGGCGGTCGGCAACGACGCCAACTGCGCTCTCTTGGCGGAAGTCAAGTTTGGGGCGGCAAGGGGCTATCGCGACGTGGCGATGGTGACCTTGGGCACGGGCGTGGGCACCGCTTTTTTGTGCGGCGGCACCCTGCTGTTGGGCAACGGCGGCGCCGCGGGCGAGGGCGGACATATGCGGGTCAAGACCTTGGGCAACCGCTGTTCGTGCGGGCGAGAGGATTGCTGGGAACTGTACGCTTCGGCGTCGGCTCTGGAGCGCCGCACCCGCAAGATCGTCGAGACCCACCCCCAAGGCGTTATGGCAAGTATCGCCCAAAGAGAGGGCAAGACCTCGGGCAAAGTGTTTTTCGAGGCGTATAACGCGGGCGACGAGGACGCCAAGCGGGAACTTGCCGCTTTTCAACGAGACGTGGCGGACGGGTTGGTCAACATCGCCAATCTCTTCCGTCCCCAGTTGATCGTGGTGGGCGGTGGCATCGCCGCCCAACCCGCCATGATCGCCCCCTTGGAGGACTTGGTCGCCGAGCAGACTTTGGGCGGCAAAGGCAATCCGCACGTCAAAGTCGTCGCCGCCACCATGGGCAACGACGCGGGTATCGTGGGCGCAAGCGTGCAGGTGATGTGATGGCAAAAAAGGATTATCAAGCGATATGGTCGTCGGTCGACCATCCCGCCCGCTACGTCGGCGGGGAATACAACTGCCCCACCATGACGGGGCGCGGCACTCGTCTTTGTTTTTGTATGCCCGATCTCTACGAGGTGGGCATGAGCAATTTGGGGCTTAGGCTACTCTACCACCGCCTCAACGACATGGCGGACGTGGAGTGCGAAAGGTGCTTTGCTCCCGCCGTGGACTGTATCGACAAACTCAAAGAAGCCAACCTGCCCCTGCCCAGTATCGAGACCAACACCCCGTTGGGCGAGTTCGATATGGTGCTGTTTTCGGTACAGTACGAAATGCTGTACAGCAATATCCTCTTGATGTTGGACATGGCTCATATCCCCTTTTGGGCAAAGGATAGAGGAGAGGACGCGCCCATCCTCGTGGCGGGCGGTCCCTGCGCGGTCAACCCCGAGCCGTTCGCCCCGTTTTTCGACATCATCGACGTGGGCGAAGGGGAAGAGATGCTCCCCGAGATCGTCAGTCTGTACCGCCGCTTCCGTTCCCGTCCCGAGGGATGGAACAAGCAAGAGTTTTTGCTTGCCGCCCAACAGATCGAGGGGGTGTACGTCCCCGCGCTCAACCGGGAGGGCGCCCGCCGCAAGGTGGTCAAGCGGTTTGTGGAAGATTTTGACGCTTGCTACTACCCCACCAAGCAGATCGTAAGCAATCTGGAGATCGTGCACGACCGCTCGATGGTGGAGTTGTACCGCGGGTGCGCCAACGGCTGTCGCTTTTGTCAAGCGGGTTTTTACTACCGCCCCTTGCGGTATCGCTCGGTAGGCAAGATCACCGAGTTGTGCGCCAAATTGATGGACGAGACGGGGTATGACGAGATCTCCCTCGGCAGTTTGTCCACGGGCGACTACCCCTGTCTCAAAGAATTGATCGCCAAACTGCGCCCCTTGTCCGACAAGCGGCACGTGTCGTTGGCGCTGCCCTCGCTAAGGCTCGACACCTTCGAGGGAGAGTTTTCGCAAGCCGCCAAAAAGTCCTCGCTGACCTTTGCGCCCGAGGCGGGCACCCAACGGTTGAGGGACGTCATCAACAAAAACGTCACCGACGAGGACATCGACCGTTCGTTGACCTACGCTTTCCGCGCGGGCTACAACAGCGTCAAACTCTACTTTATGTTGGGTCTTCCCACCGAGACGGACGAAGACCTTATGGGGATCGTGGAGATCTGCAAACGCATACGCGAATTGTATCGCGCCGAGACGGGTCGCAAGGACGTGACCGTGTCGGTGTCGTGCGCGGTGTTTATTCCCAAACCTCTCACCCCCTTCCAATGGGAAGGACAGATCACCATGGACGAAATGAAACGCCGCCAACTGTTGGTCAAGGACGCGTTGCGCCCCGTCAAAGGGGTGACCTTCCACTACCACGACGACGACGTGAGCGAATTGGAAGGCATCTTTGCCCGCGGCGACCAAGCGTTGGCGCCAGTACTGGTGCGCGCCCATGAGTTGGGCTGCCGGTTCGACGGGTGGACCGAGCATTTTCGCTACGACCTGTGGTGCCAAGCGTTGAGCGATTGCGGTATCGACAAGCGCAAGTATCTCGACCCCCAACCCTTGGATAAAGAGTTGTGTTGGGAGTTTATCGACTGCGGGGTCAGTCGCCGTTATCTACTGTCCGAGCGGGACAAGGCGTACCGAGCCGTCGCCACTACCTCTTGCAACAAAGGGTGCAAGGGATGCGGCTGTCAGTCGCTGACCAAATGCAATCGCAAGGAGGGACTGCAATGATCACCCTCAAGTATTGCAAAAAAGACGCCATGCGTTACGTATCCCATATCGACGGTATGCGCAATCAAATGCGCGCCATGCGCCGCACGGGGTTGGACGTCAAGTTCAGCCAAGGCTTCAATCCGCACATGTTGCTCAACATGGGGGTGACTTTGCCCTTGGGTTGCGGCTCCACCGCCGAGTATATGACCATGGACTTAGACTGCGACCCCAAAGTCGCTTTGGAGTTGTACAACCTCAAATCCGCCCCCACCTTGGCGGCGTCGGCGTGTTGGCTGTCCGACCGCAGCCCCAATTTGGCGGGCAACGTGGTGGCGGCGGACTACCGTATCCGCGCCTACTGCCCCGACAAGGCGATGGTGGAAGGGATCGTCGACCTGCCCTCGTTCGTAATCGACTATCCGAGCAAAAAAGACCCCCATGGGGTCAAGGACATCGCCCCGTTGATCAACGCCATCCGCGTGGACGACGACTATATCACCGTGGGACTGGCGGCGGGCAACACCACCGTCAAACCCGACCTGTTTGCCAAAGCCCTCGTCAAAATGGGGGTCAAGGTGGATATGAACGACGTCGTGCGCATTCGCCAATACGTGCGCCAAAACGGAGTGCTGACCGACGCGGACGAGTATTTGGACGCGTTTTGCAAGGAGTCCTACCGTGTTTGACCTCGTTTGGCTGACCAAAGACGGCAGATTTGCCTGTCTCAACCGCGAGGAGTGGTGGCGAGCGGGCGCGGTGGATAGCGACCGTCGGGACGTGTACCGCGCCAAAGTGGTGCGCGACGCGCCCGCATTACACGGCGCGTTCGTCAGTTTGGGCGACCGAAACGCCCTGTTGCGCTACGACAAGGGGGACAAACCCCTCAAGACGGGCGAAACCGCTCCGGTCACCATCGTCGAGCCCCCCAAAGGGGACAAATTGGCGGTCGTGGGACTTCGCCCCACCTTGGGCGGGGAGTATTTGGCGTATATCCCCCACGGCGAGGGATTGCGCTACGCCAAAGGATATGCGGACAGTGCCAAAGAGAAATGGCGGCAGGCGTTGGAGCCCGATCTTACGACCTTGCCGGGCGGCTGGATACTGCGCTCGGCGGCATTGGGCGCCGACCCCCAAGCGATACGTGCGGAGATGCGGTCTCTTGCGGCAACGTGGCGGGAGATACTGCAAAATCCCGCCTTGGGGCGAGTATACCACGCCCCCGACGAGGGAGAGCGCTTCATCGCGAGAGACGCAAGGGAGATATGGACGGACGACGAGGACCTGTTGCAACGGCTGTCCCGCGCCTACCCCCTCACCCCCGTGCGCTACGTGGCGGGACTTACCGACCGCTACGAGCGAGAGGAGCGCGCACTCAAACCCCTGTGGGAGAGGACGGTCACCTTGGATAAGGGGGTCAAATTGACTTTCGACTACACCCAAGCCGCCACCGTGGTGGACGTGGACTCGGGCGGCTTTTCCCTCTCGGGCAACCCCCAAGCCTCGGCGCGAGAGGTCAACCGCATCGCTTGCAAATGGTTGGTGCGCTTGCTGTCTTTGCGGGAGATCACGGGGGTGATCTTGGTGGACTTTGTGTCGACCGACCTCTTGGGCAGAGAGGACTTGCTCGCTTATTTGACCGATCTGTCCATAGTGGATAGCAAACTCCACGTGGTGGATATCACCCGTTTGGGTATCGTAGAATTGACCCGTCAAGGGTAATAGGAGGCAATATGGATCAATGGATTTTGTACGGGTGCGAATTAGACGGCACCAACCCTCGCCCTCTTTGCGAGTTGGACGGCAAGCAAGCCTTTTTCGAGCAACTCAACGCCCACGTGTTTCGTAAAGTGGCATCAGGAAATGCCGGCAACGCGGAAAAGGTGTTGCTGACTTTGCTCAAAAACGCGATCGTAGACGGCCCAAGCGCTCGCGTTCTCATGCGCGCTTTGCGCCACGCGGACGAAGTGGGGCTTTGCAACGATATTTACGACGCCGTGGAGTGCGCCTTAGACGAGGGCGAGACCGCCCTTTGTTGGGGAGATCTCACCCGCTTAGTCAAGCACGATTTGACCACAATGGAGATATAATGCGGTATGAAAAAGAGAGTTTTTAGCGTCCTGACCATCCTTGTCGTCGTCCTCGCCGTAGTCTCTTTGACAGGCTGCGACTTCGTGCAAAAAGTCGCCAAAGACTTGGGCGTGGAGGACATCATCGAAAGCCTTATCCCCGAGGGATTTCACCCCGGCGACAACAAGACGGTGGACGTCTCGAGCGAAGTGTCGTCCGAGCCTGTCGCCTTATCGGACGGGGAATTGTCCATCCACTTTTTGGAGTTGGGCAACAAGTACACGGGGGACTGCACCCTCATCAAGATCGGGGATACCGAGGTGCTGATCGACGCGGGCAGCCGCACCACCTCGTCCGCCACCATCGTGCCCTATATCCGCAGCTACTGCACGGACGGCAAGTTGGAGTACGTCATCGTCACTCACGCCCACCAAGACCACATCGCGGGGTTTGTGGGCAGCAAAGCCAACCCCGGCGTGTTCGACAGCTTTGAGGTGGGCACCATCATTCAGTTCGCTTTGACCAACGCCAGCAGCCAAGTTTACAAAAACTACTGCTCGGAACGGGACGAGGCGGTGGAACGCGGGGCGAAGTTGTACACCGCTTTGCAGTGCTACAACAATCTCGACGGCGCGCAACGCTCCTACACCTTGGCGGAAGGGGTGACCATGAACATCCTGTACAACTACTATTACGAGCACACCACCGACGACGAAAACGACTATTCGGTGTGTATGCTGCTGACGCAAGGGACCAACAACTACCTGTTTACGGGCGATCTGGAAAAGAACGGGGAGCAAAAATTGGTGGAGAAGAACGACCTTCCCCACGTGCAACTCTTTAAGGGCGGTCACCACGGCTCGTACACCGCCAACACCCCCACGCTGATGAAGGTGATCCAACCCGAGATCGTGTGCGTGTGCTGTTGCTGCGGTACGACCGAGTACACTTCCAACGACCAAAACACCTTCCCCTCGCAGGCATTTTTCGACCACGTGCTGCCCTACACCGACCAAATCTACGTCACTACCATGTGCACCGATTTCGACAAGGACGTCTACCAAAGCCTCAACGGCAATATCGTGGTGACTTCCATGGGCACCGACCTCAAAGTGACCTGCTCCGCCTCGGTGCAATCGGTATTGGAGACCGATTGGTTTAAGGAACACCGAAAGCGGTAGCGATTAAACGAATGATGTGTCGGCTCGCCGACATGATGTTTGCGCAAAGCGCAAATGATGTTATCTGCCCATGCAGATAATGATGTTTTCTTTGCTTGGCGCAAAGAAAGTTGAGGAAGCCGCACCCCTTGCGGCTTTTTTGATGCTTTGGCTGCTTCAAACAGATACAAAATCGCCCCCGAAGGCTTGGGGCAACCTATTGTGTACTGTGCACTACACCATCTACAAGGCGCAAGCGGCGCCTTCCGATATCACCGCTTGGCGGTGCATATCATCACGATTGCAAATCGTGTATATCATCGGTTCCTCTGGACCGCATATCATCACGGCTTGCCGTGCATATCATCGCCTATGTGCGGTAGCACGCATCATGCCGCCATCACGCGGCACATCATTTGTGCATTAGGCACAACATCATGTTGCCAAAGGCAACTCATCATTTGGCAAAGCCAAACATCATCGCCCCTCGGGCGCTCACTCTTTCCACACCACCCAGTACCCCGCGACGTACTCCCCGCCATCGAGCGGGCGGTCGGGGTCGCCTTGCACCCCGTAGCCGTAGCGGACGATCTCGCCGTCTCGGTACCACGCCCCCAACACGTAGGGTGGCTCCCCCTCTTCCGCAACTTGCACGAAGTACGCCTCGGGCAACGCCTCGTTGAGGGAGACGGCGGGCGGATAGCCCGCCATGCGCTCTTCCCACGACGAGGGAGCGGGTTTGGCTTGGGGCAACACTTCCACTATTTCCACGGTTTCGGGAAGCTGGGAGGGTGTGGCGGACCCATCGTCGGAAGTAGGTTTTTGCGGCTTTTGGTCGGGCGTTTCGTTCTCTTTTTTAGGCGCTTTTTCCTTTCCTTTCGCCTCGTCGATCAAGCGTTTCCACCTAAGAGGCGACGAGGTGGTGGCGCACACGATCTCTCCCTCCGTTTCCACCGCCAGATCCACTTGCCCCGACGGCAGAATCAACTTTTCTCGCCCCTTACAGGGGCGGTGGGTCAATTCGTCGCCGACTTTGCACCACAATTCCCCCTCGGCATTGCATTGCAACTCGACGATGGTTTGGGCGCCGTAAGCGGTGCGATAGTACCCTTTATTTGCGCGTAAAATGGTCAGCGTGCTTTTCATACTGTTTCATACGCTCGACTATCGCCAAATATGCGAGCCCCTTGAGGGGTTTCGGGGGGATCGGGGGGTCGATTTTTGTCTTACGGGACAGCAATTTGCGAAACAATCCAAACGGTATCATAACTCCTCTTAACGAAAAATTGGTGTAAATCAATTGCATTATATGAGGGAATGGTATATAATTGTGGTCTAGGAATAGTATTCTGCGCACTATGCGTTTAGGAGTAAGTATGAAAAAGAAAGTTTTTGTTATCATTGCCATGGTTTTGATGGTCTGCCTCGTGTTGGTGGGCTGTGAAAGCTACAAAAACGCCAAGTTCGACAAGGGCGACACTTCCGCCCCCGTATTGAGCAACGGCGGCAGCGTGGTCCTGCAAGGGGATTACGTGTACTTTATCAACGGTTATTCGGACTACCTCAAGACGGCTACCGCCAACTGGTTTGGCAACGTCAAAAAGGGTGCGGTCATGCGCATCAAAGCGGGCGAAACGGACATGAGCAAAGCCGAAGTGATCGTTCCTAAGAGCGTGATGAGCGCGGCCAAACAAACGGGCTTCAGCATCTACGGCGACTACATCTACTACGTCAGCCCCTCCGCCGAAGAGGATCGTAGCGGCAACGTCCTGACCGACAATCTGCAATTTTTGCGCACCGGGTTGGACGGCCAAAACACCGCCGTGCTGTTGGAGATCGAAAACGGCACGTCCACCGCTTACAAGTATGCACCGAACGGCTTGTACTACGTCAAGGATAGCAACTTGTACTTCAAGGCGTTTGCCAAAAAGTACAACAAGAAGAAAGACGGCACCCTCATCGCCGAGGGCGTGAGCGCCACCTTCTTCCCCGTGTCCGAGACCTATGCCGGTCAAGAGACCCTCTCCGACGCGGTGTTCTACACCAAAGCGACCGACTCCGCTTACGACTACACCAACGAGCTGTGGGCGTACTTCGGCGGCAAGTCCATCAAGGTTATCGACAAAAACACCTTTACCAATGACCCCGTGGGCGACTACAAAAACGCGTTCAGCGTCTCCGTCCTCACCTCTAAGAGCGAAGCGGACGGCAGCTTGACTTTGGTGTACACCAAGAGCTACTTTGTGGGCACCTCTTCGTCGGGCACCACCGCCGGCACCTTTGCCTACAACTTCAAATCGGCTGCCGACTTGGAGCACTTCGATAAGGCGAAGGAAGTGCAATTCTCCACCGAGTCCCTCTCCACCCCCTATGCGCTGGGCATCAACGACGGTTTGATCGCCGTGACCGGTTCGGTCATGACCCACTACGCCAACGTGGACGGCAAGATGAACGCCCAAGCCTACAAGGATGACAACGGCAGCATCAGCGCGGGCACCGTGTTCGGCTATCAAGACGGCTACATCTACTACCTCAACAGCGAGGTGATCTATCGCTACAAAGCCGACAATTCGGGCTATGTGGAGCAAGTGGGCTCGGACAAAGTGCACGGCTCCTTCATCGACTGCGAGTTGGTCAACGTGGCGGGCAAGTTGCATCTGTTCTTCTTCAACGAGGATCACAGCGACTACCTCTACGCCTACAACGTGACCGATACCGCCAAAGGCGAGTGGAAAGCTTTCCTCTTCGGCTCCATGACCGAAGCCGACGCCAAGAGCGAAGCGAGCAAATAATCCCCTTTTACCAAAGACAAAACCCCGACGGAATGATACCGTCGGGGTTTATTTTTGATATAGGGATAGATCGCATTCCCCTTGAGGGGAAGGCTTTTTCATGGTGCGCCGACGGCGCATGAATTGGCGCGTTGCGCCATGAATTGACCTACGGTCATGAATTGGGGCTTGCCCCATGAATTGGAGCGGGATACCCCGCTCCATTATGGTAAGGGTAGAGCGTAGATACACTCGACTCGCTTCGCTCCCTCGGTATGACGGCGCGGACAATAGACCGCAATGACGATTTCTCGCAGTTGTCATACCGACCAAGGCATTTGTGCCGCGTGGAGCGTATCTCCTCCGCTTGCGCCAATGGAAAGATTTTGAGAGACAAATCACTTCTCATATTTTGCCCTCATTCCCTGCAAGAACGCCTTGCCGTCCTTGGGGCTTGCGCCGCCGTCGATCTCGTCGAGCCCCGCGTTGATCAATGCCGCCGCTTGCATTTTGGCGTACATCTCCTCGTACAACTTAACGCTCATCATCACCGCCTCGGCATACCCGTTTTTGGTGATAACGATGGGCACCGCGCTCTCTTGGCACGTTTTCATAATATTTGAGGTGTTTTTGAGTTCGTTTACCGGCAATATTTTGGGCAATGCTTGCGTCATGATACGTCCTCCTCTTGATAATATGCTTAATTATGGTCTAATTATACCATAATTTTATCCAATTTGCAAGAGAGGACGCGCTATTCTCTTTCCCAAGTTTTACCAACGGTACAATTACAAGTCGTCGACCAGATCTTCCATGCCGACGTGCAGGGCTTTGAGTAGGGCGACCACGTTGGACAAGGTGGGCTCCACCTTGTCGCATTCCCATTGCGACAACTGCTGTTGCTTGACGCCCACCATCGCCGCCAGTTCGGCTTGGGTCAAACCCGCCGCGATCCGCTCCCTTTTGAGGTTGTTACCAAAGTTCTTAGCCATACCTTGACAATACAATATTTATAATGTAAAATGTGGATATACAATATATTTATTGTAAAGAATAGCGGTTTTTAGACGGAGGTTAAGATGAAAAAGGTTTTTTTGTTCGCACTATGTTGTCTATTGGCGATAGGATTGCTGGTCGGCTGCAAGCAAGCCGCAGACTCCGACAATACCGCGTCCACACCCGCCAAATATAATCACGACGCCAACGTCCACTGGCACACGGGCGACACCGATTACGCTCCTCATACCTGGGACGACGGCACTACCCTCTCCCCCGCGACCGACACCGCACCGGGGATCGTCCTGTACACCTGTACCGTCTGCGGCGCAGTAAAAACCGAGACCATCCTTCCGCAACCCGCCGAGCACGCCCACACGTTTGCCACCGCTTGGTCCAAAGACGAGACCTACCATTGGCACGCCGCTACCTGCGGTCACGACGAAGTGGCGGACAAAGCCCCGCACCAATGGCAACTGACCTACTCTCTGCCCGCGACCGAGACGTCTACCGGAGTAAACGTCTACACCTGTACCGAGTGCGCCGCCACCAAAACCGAAACGCTGAGTATCATCAATCATCAGCACAACTATAGCGAATGGGTCGTACTGCAACAAGCAGATTGTCTCACGATGGGCATACGACAAAAATCTTGCTCCTGCGGCGACGTGATCACCGAGACGATAGAGCGCACCGGCCACACCCTCGTGGTAGACGAAGCGGTCGCGCCCACTTGCACGCAACAAGGCAAAACCGCAGGCGCACATTGCGGCGTATGCGGCACGGTCTTGCAAGCGCAAGAGCCTATCCCAATGCTTGCACATCAAATTGTCCCGCATCAAGGACAACCCGCCACCTGCACGCAGGAAGGGTGGCAGGACTATGAGGAATGTGAACGTTGCGACTATACCACCTACCAAGTGCTCCCGCCGTTACAGCACGATTATACAGTCCGCACGACCCCGCCCACTTGCACCGAGCGCGGTTACACCACCCACACCTGTACCCGCTGCCAAGATCAATACGTGGACGACTATACGGCAGCGCTTGACCATGACCTCACCCAACATCAAGGACAACCCGCCACTTGTACGCAAGACGGATGGGTGCCTTACGAAACCTGTTCCCGTTGTAATTATACCACTTACAAAAGTCTACCAGCGCTTGACCATGACTACAATGGCATAGTGACCCCGCCCACTTGCACCAAACAGGGTTACACGACTTACACCTGTACGCGTTGCCAAGACGTCCAAATCGCGGATTATACTCCCGCACAGCACGCTTGGGGCGAGTGGGTCGTCATTACCGCGCTCACCTGTACTCAAAACGGCTCGCAATATCATATCTGCACCGTCTGTGGCGAACGCCAACAACAGACTCTCTACGCCCAAGGACACCAAGGCGAGTGGGTCGTCACGGAAGAAGCGGATTGTGCTCATGCGGGAGAGCGCGCCTTATTATGTACCGTGTGTCACGAGACCATCACCCAATCGCTGCCTCAGTTATCACACGAATACGGAGACTGGGCGGTCACCGTCGCCCCCTCTTGTCGTCTCGGGCAACGACAACGCTCTTGCTCTAATTGCGGCGCTATCCAGTCCGAAGCCATCGCGCCCGTCATGGCTCACACTTACAACAACGATAATATATGCACCCTATGCGGGGAGCACAAACCCTCCGACGGATTGCAATATAGAGTGTCCAACGGCAGCGCCACCGTGTCGGGATATAGCGGGAGCGACGCCTCCGTCTACATACCCACGACATACCAAGGATACCTCGTAGTCGGCATAAGTAACAATGCGTTCAGAGAGCAAACCCAGCTGACCTCTGTCACTATCGGTAGCGGCGTGACCAGTATCGGAGAGGGCGCGTTCGCCGGCTGTAGCAACTTAGCTGAAATACGCTATACCGGCGACGTGGCAAGTTGGTGTGCGATATCCGGGTTAGGCAACTTGATGGGTGTCAGTAGTACCAAATCCTTATATATCGATGGCACAGTGATTGCGGGAGATTTGGTCATCCCCTCGAGTTTGACAAGCATCGCGGACTGGGCGTTCTCCTTCTGTAGCGGGTTGACATCGGTCGCCATCCCCGCTAGCGTGACCAGTATCGGGGACAGGGCGTTCTACGGCTGTAGCGGGTTGACCTCTGTCACCATCGGTAGTGGTGTGACCAGTATCGGGAGTAGTGCGTTCTGTGGATGTACGGGGTTGACATCGGTCACTATTCCCTCGAGCGTGACATGTATCGGGAGCTTCGCGTTTAGTGGCTGTAGCGGGTTGACATCGGTCGCCATCGGCAATGGCGTGAAAGATATCGGGGACAATGCGTTCGCCGGCTGTAGCGGGTTGACCTCGATCACCATACCCGATAGCGTAACAAGTATCAGGGACTATGCGTTCTGGCAATGTACGGGGTTGACATCGGTCACTATTCCCGATAGCGTGACCAGTATTGGGAGCTATGCGTTCTTGCAATGTACTGGGTTGACGTCTGTCAGTATTCCCAACAGCGTGACCTCTATCGGCAGCAGCGCGTTCGCCGGCTGTAGCGGGTTGACATCGGTCACCATCCCCGACAGCGTGACGAGTATCGGGGACTATGCGTTCTATAACTGCAGTGGGTTGACCTCTGTCACTATCCCCGATAGTGTGACGAGTATCGGGAACTATGCGTTCCACGTCTGTAGCGGGTTGACATCGATCACCATCCCCGACGGCGTGACAAGTATCGGAGAGGGTGCGTTCGAGTGCTGTTTCGGGTTGACCTCTATCACTATCCCCGACGGCGTGACAAGTATCGGAGAGGGCGCGTTCCACGGCTGTACGGGATTGACATCTGTCACTATTCCCGATAGCGTGACCAGTATTGGGAGCTATGCGTTCTACGGCTGCACCGAACTAACAGAAATACACTACAGCGGCACAATGGAGCAGTGGAACTCCATCAGTAAAGGGAGTGATTGGAACTACAATACAGGCACATATACCATCTATTGCAATAACGGGAATATAAGTAAATAATATGGGGCGTACCCAAGAAAACAAAGGAGGGAATAAACATGAAAATTATTGCTATTAGAGGAGTCAGCAATTCGGGGAAAACACATAGTTTTTGGGCATTTTATGACAATTATATTGTCCGCCTGCCCGAATTCTGCATTCAAAAATCCAAAAGCGGCCATCGCAAAAAAGGTGTAGGCGGCGTATTTGGTGCAGAACGTGGCAAAGACTATAGTCTGGTTGCCACCTACTGTGGCAAGCGGATCGGCGTTATCTCTATGGGTGACAAACGTGAATTGATTGAAGAAAATTTCCGTTATGTCGGAGACTGTGACGTTGTCATCTGTGCCTCGCATTTGCGTGGCCAAACGGTAGAATATGTAAAAGCGAAAGCAGATGGCGCAATCAAATGGATCAACAAGCGAAAAGGCATGGGCGACGAACGAGCAATCGCCGACGAGATGTATTGTAAATTACAGCAAACTGTAAAAGAACTATCCTGAATTGTACTACGAAATCAAGAACACGCCAAATGCCAGTCTCTGACTGGCATTTTTACAGATTAACTAAGAAGGATTAGGTTGCGCCACGCTAGATACACTCGACTCGCTTCGCTCCCTCGGTATGACGGCGTGGGCAATAGACCGACGACGGCAACAAGTTGCCTGCTCAAGGTGACAGTCGCGGGGAGAATTGGGATGAGAGCGTGGTAATACAAACGAGGGGACGAGGGTCCAATGTACTCCTTGTACATGAGCCAAGTCCCCGAGCGGATTGCCACGATATCGCCCAATTCTCCCCGCGGCTATGCAGCCTCGATGAGGAGTTTGTCAGCGACAAGTGCAATAAACTCCCCGTTGGTCGGCTTGTCGTTGGCGGAATACACCTTGATGCCGAAGATGTGATTGACGTTTTCGATCTTGCCCTTGTTCCAAGCCACCTCGATGGCGTGGCGAATGGCGCGCTCCACCTTGCTGGGGCTGGTGCCGAAGCGGGCGGCGACGGCGGGATAAAGACGCTTGGTGATGCTGTTGATGATATCGGGGTTTTCCACGGTCAGTTTGACCGCTTCCCGCAGGTAGTGATACCCTTTGATATGGGCGGGGATGCCCACCGTGATAAAGATATTGCTGAGCCGCTCGTCAAGGGCGCGATTGATCTTGACCCGCTCGGTGGCTGCCGTCATGGGGGTCTCGCCGGCGGCGGTGAGCGCGGTGTCGTACAAGCGTTCGGCAAGAGCGCGGACGTTGAGGGGTTTGGTCATAAAATAGCGCGCGCCGAGGGCGAGGGCGCGGGAGATGAACTCGTCCCCCACGGGCAGCGACATGGCGATGGTATTGACCTTGATCCCCTTTTCGCGCAGGGTGTTGAGCACGTCCAGCCCGTCGATCGAGGGCATGACCATATCCAGTACCATGGCGTCGGGGTGGGTCTGTTCGCACTCCCTAATGGCGCTTAAGCCGTCGTACACGGCGATCACTTCAAACATTTCGGTTGCCGTCAGTTCGCGCTTGATCTCGTTGCAATAATTGACGTTGTCGTCCACGACCAATATAATGGGTTTTCTCATAGTCCCTCCTATCATTTTTCACGATGAGTTGTCTTTCGCCAAGACTTCCTCATTATACCAAAAAACCGCGTTTTCGCCCCTCTTAGGTGAGGGTTGTATTTTGTCGAGAGGGGTCGAAGAAGGGGCAAAAACCGCTAAGGGTGGCGAGCTGGCGAAAAGGGGGCGAAAATAAGTGCGCCGCCGCCTTCAAAACGCCCCTTGAGACGGGCGCAAACCCACCCCAAACGGGGGCGTTTGTGCGAAATGCAACGAATTGCAAAAAGTTGTCCGACATAGGCAAAAAAGTTTGCGAAAAAATGAGATAAAACAGTTTACAAAGATAATGATTATCCATATAATAAGTGCAAATTGATACCAAAGGAGGGGTACACGCTATGCCCAAATACAAAAAGTGCCCTCGTTGCGAGTTGAATTACATTTTGGAGACCGAAGACTACTGTCCGGTGTGCAAGGACGAACTCAAAGGTATCGTCACCAACGACTTGGAACTCGAGGAAGAATATACCAAGATATGCCCCCGTTGCGGCGTGAATTTGGTGTCGGATGACGCCGAATATTGCGAGACTTGCCGCGCCGAGATGGCGGAGATCGCCTCTATCCACGACGCGGAAGACGCGGTATGGGGTCGCGGAGACGGCGACACCGTATCGCTGGACGAATTGGGCGAGAGCGAGATGGACGAGGATATCGCCGCCGAGATCGAGGACGCGGACGAAGACAACGAGCCCTTGGTGCTGGACGAAGCCATGCTTGCCGAGCTGCAAAGCGAGCGCGAAGCGGACGAGGCGGAAGAGGAAGCCGACCTTGCCGCCGACACCAAAGACGTTGATGACGACGACTTGGACTTCAACTATGACTCGGACGATTACGACGAGGAAGAAGAGGACGAAGAAGAGGAAGACCTGTAGCGAAAGCACCGTGCTACGCTTCACAGTGATATACGGCTTTGCCGTGTGATATTCTGCCCAAAGGCAGAGTGATATTGATTCACTACGCTCATAAGTGATATGTTGCCCGCATCCTTCGATGCGGGCAACGTTATGGAAGCCGCACGACGTGCGGCTTTTTTGACGTTTTTTCTCAAATAAAAAGCCCCGAGACCTCGGGGCATCCGATATCACGGCTTGCCGTGCCTATCACCGCCCATGTGCGATAGCACGCATCATGCCGTATTCAGACGGCGCATCATTTGTGCCAAAGGCACAACATCATTTGCGCTTTGCGCAAACATCATGTTGCCATCGGCAACACATACTCCGCCCCGCGGCGACGCGATCAAAACCGTTTGATCAGCCAATCCAACTCCTCTTCCTCGGCGGCGGTGTCCTCGCCCATATCCACGCTGACGCGCCTTTCGGCGGGCGGGTCGGGACGGCGAGCCGAACTCGCCGAGAGGATAGAGCGCGCCGACTGTTGGGTCACGACCAAGCAATCGAGTAGCACTATACCCACCGTGGAGAGCGCCGATTTGAGTTGACCGCAAAAGTGCAGATCGTCCGCCGAGGGTCTGTCGTCCTGCGAGGGGTGGTTGTGCCCCACGACCACGTTGACGGCGTGGGATACCAACACCTCTTTGACGACCCGCCGTGCGTCCAACGCCACGGTGGACTCTTGGTCGGTGGTCAGCCACACGGTTTTGAGCAAATTGCCCTTGACGTCCAAGCACAGCGCCACCAGTTGTTCGGTGGGCTCTCTGCCGATGAGTTCGCACAGATAGTCGCGCCAAGCCACGGGAGAGGTAAGACGGGTGCGGCGGGCTTTGTCCGCCTTGTACATAGAGGCAAACGAGGGCAGTTGAGACAAAAAGAGCGCCGCGTTGTAGGTCATGCCCGCCACTTGGGACAGTTCCTTGACGTCGGCGTCGCAGACGCCCGCCAAATTGCCAAACGTCTTGAGCAATCGGTGGGCGATATCGTTGGTGTTTCGTCTGGGGACAAACGCAAACAAAAAGTATTCAAGCACCTCGTGTTCGGCAAGGCTTTTGAGCCCGCCTTGCTCGATCTTCAAGCGCAATCTGTCGCGATGTCCGTCGTGTTCCACCCTTTAGTCCTCCCCGTATCCGAAGTCGGTGTAGAGGCTGTCGTCCTCTCGCGCGGGTTTTTGACGGGGATGATGGGTCGCATATTCCGCCCGTATGTCGCTATCGTGCAAGGGGGCGCCGCCGTCCGAGTCTACCCCGCCCTGCACGGCAAAGATCACGTTGGACTCCTCGCGCTCGGCGTCATCCTCGTCCTCTTGGATCGACGGCATAGGCGGCACAAAGCGCGCGATCGTGCGGTCAAACGGCTCGGAAGAAGGCGCGGGAGAATCGTGCTCGGCGATAGGCTCCCATCTATGCTCCTTTTTTGGCGTCGGCTCCCCGTCCAAGGCGTTCGGCGCGGGGGCTTGGGGCTCCTCGGGGGCTTGTCCCAGTATTTTGTCAAACAAAGGCTCGATCGCCTTGGGCTCGGCTTGGGCTTCTTCCTCTCGGGCGGGCAGGGACCCGTCGCGAGGGCTTTCCGCGTAAGATACGGAGGCTTGCCTGCGCTCTTGTCTCACCTCGTCGGGAGTCACCGTGCGACGGGACGTGCGGTCGGGCGCGGGGGCTTCCTCCACCGCGATCTTACTGCGCAATACCACGTCTTGCGCTTGGGCGACCAAAGCGTCGGTGTCGGTGGTCTGTTTGGGCGCGTCCGGCTCCTCGACGGGCTCGCTCGACTTGCGCAAAGTCACGATCAGGCAGTACACCGCCATCCCGATACCCATCGCCAAGCACAGCACCTCAAAGACCAACAGCGCCACGCCCATGCCCACGTATTGACGGCCGTTCATGATGGGAGTGCGCGCCAAGTCCACCGCGATATAGCTCACGATATACAGCACCACGATCCCCGCCGTGATCCACAAAAGGGGACGGGATTTGCGGCGAATATAGGGGGTGGTCAATCCTGCGATCAACGCTTGCGCGATGAGAGCGAAAATGGACGCGGCAAGTCCCAACGCGACCAAAGAGTGGCGGGCTAACGCCACCAATCCCAGCCCCGCCGCGATCGCCACCAAACAGGCGATGGCGTTGAGGCAAAATCCTACCGTTTGCTTATCTGGTTTCAGTTTGCTCATAGTTCCTCAAATAAAGATTGGCGTACGCTTTGGCGCGTTCCGCCATCCAGCGCATGGTTTCGGTCGACGTCCCCGCAGAGACGTGGGTGTGATCCTGCCATAGCTTGGCGGTATGCACCACTCCGCATTCTTGCAGCTTGGCGAGATAGGTATCGTACACGCTGACGGGCACCAACGTATCGCTGGGCGCCTCGAAGCTCAACGGATCGCGGGTGTAAAAGTCCTCGTCGTACACGTTGTCGGTGCCGTCCCACCCCGCATAACAAAGGATGGACGGAACGGAATCCGAGGTGATGTAGTCCACGGGTTGCCATTGGGGGATCGCCGCCATCAAGCCGGCGTACCCTTCCTCGGTCGTCACGTCCAACGGCTCTTCCGACCCCACCGCATAAGCCAAGGTGTTTGCCACCGCGGGCAACAGCGCCGAATAGATCACCGAATCGATCAATTTGTCCAGCACTTTGAGATAGCCGGGGTCGATCAGGCTGACGGGACCCACCAACGAGAGCAAAAAGCCCGCTTTGAGAGGTGCGTCGTTGTACTTGTAGGCGTACAAACTCGCCAAATGTCCGCCCGCCGAATAACCGCAAAGCCCCACCTTGGTGGCGTTGAGCCCCCACTCGGGCAGGTAGGTGGCGGATAGTGCGGTAAGACAGGTGCGCACGTCGTCCATCATGTCCGAGATGCACACGGGAGTCTCGGGGTCAACCAACTGGGACAGCAGATCCCCTTGCTCGTCGCGAGATATGCCCTTATACGTATTGGGCAACTGATTGAGCCCGCAAAGAAGGGCGTACTCCATGGAAATCACCACAAATCCGGCGCGGGCGAAATAAGCCATCAACTCTCTATCATTGTGGCGATTGCCGAAAAACCAACCGCCCCCGTGCAGATACACCAATACGGGGGTATCGGGGTCGAGCTGAGACAACGGAGCGGGAGAATAGGCGTCAAAATAACGATAACTTTTGCTTTCGTCGTAACAAAGGTCTCGATACCCGTACACCACGCCGTCCGTCTCCCCGTCCTCGGTGCGGCAAAGATAATAGTACGAAGCGGCGGGGTCTGCTTTGTCTTCTTCTATCATGTATACGAGGTCGAACTCGTAGTCCGCTAAAGACACCCTCGCCACCTCTTCATCCGCCGCTTGTTGGGCGGTGGGAGCGGAAGGAGCGGCGGGCGCCGCCTCACGGCAACCGACCAAAGCGAAACACCCCATCAAAAGGGCTATGATAAGTAGACACGCCAGTTTTTTCATACGCCGAACAAATTGTGGAGCAAGCCCACCACGATGTCGCGCATGACGTCGTAATCGATGTACGCGTGGTGATCGAAGACCCGCTCGTGCGCATACGATTGCACGGACACCATCGCCCAGTGCACCTTTTCGTTGAGGTGGGCAAGGCGCACCCCCGCCTCTTCGAGCTTGGCGGTCATGCGACGGGTGACTTCCTCCTCGAGCGCCATAAACTTGGACTCCACGTCCTTGTGTTGGGTCAAAGAGTGCAACGCCTCGTGAATGGCGGCGTTGTCGGCGTGGATCTTGACCGCCTCGTCCAGCACGGCGGGGATCAAAGACGCCATATCTTTAGACAGGTCGAAGCTGTCCAACAGGTCGAAAATGGGCTGATAGGCGTGGGCGATATAGATATCCAACACGTCGATCAAAATATCCTTTTTGTCGTGGAAATAGCCGTACACGATGCCCGTGGACACCCCCGCCGCCTTGGCGATCTCGGCGGTGTTGGTATTGTAATACCCCTTTTGGGCAAACATCTCGTACCCGGCTTGCACGATCTTGTTCTTTTTTTCGATAGCGCGCTTTTGTTGCGGCTCCCGCGTGACGGCCATACGCCCCTCCCGATACTTGATATATCTATTATTATATAGTAAACAAAATCAAATTGCAACGGCTAACGGGCAATTAAGGACATTTTGCGCAAAAAGCGGCTTCCGTCCGACCGACGTTCTCTCTATCTGATATTTTGCGCCAATGCGGCAAAAAAATGAAATAGAAACTGGAAAATAAAACCAATAGTTGTATTTGCTCTTGACAAATACGCCTTGCGGGCGTATAATACAGACGATATAACAATTTTTTGTTGTAATTGGAGGCGAGACGATGGAAGAACAAACTTCGGGATATATCGAAATACCCATCGAGGTCATCGCCAAGTTTGGCGAAAACGGGGATTTGAGACCGCTCAAGATGATGTACAACGACGAGATCTACGTCATCGAGAGGGTCTTATCTTGGCGTCGAGAGCGCTCCCGCGCGTACGCTCTGCCCGCCAACGTCTACTCATGCGTGATCTGCGGGCAAAAGCGGGACTTGCTGTTTTACGATCAAGAAGGGCGGTGGTGCATCAAAAAGTACGTGCCCTACCAAGCGATCGACTAGTGGCGGGACGCCCAAGGGGCGACGAGATAGGCTTTGCCTATGATATACCGCACTGCGGTATGATATATTCGAGCGGGGCTCGAATAGGATATATCCCGTTGGGATATTATGGTAAAAAAAGATGGTCGGGTACGATTAAACAGATCAGTACACCGACCATCTTTTAATTATCCGCAATACGACCACAGGTCGTATATCATTGACCGAAGGTCCTTATCCTATCCCATAGGGATATATCATAGCCAACGGCTATCTCATTTTTTGGTAGCCTTGGGCTAAATCAAAATATTGCCGTCATCGTCGGCTTTGCGAGTCAAAGCCAAAATGCCTTTGATCAAGCCCACCAGCGAGGGGATGCCCGTCCAGCAGAACAGGATACACAGTATCCCCAAGCCCACTTTGCCGGCGTAAAACTCGTGGATACCGAACGTGCCCAACAGGATCGCGAACAACACGTACGCCAACTGGTTGACCTTTTGTCCGTTGACGGGTCCGTCCACCGTGGCGAACGGATTGCCCGAGGTCCTGCGCCTGGTGACGACCACTTGTCCGTCCCCCTCGAAAATATCCACTTCGTCCCCCAATTTGGGCTCGAAATTGAGTTGATTGCGGTCGAATACCCGCAATCCGCCGTCGTCCAACCCGACGCTTACCGACAAATCGTCTATTTTGATGATCTTAGCCATAATGTCACCTCTCTTACCCCGACGGGGATAGCCTGCAAGTCGCCTGTAGGGACTCGTTATTGCGCGTCAGTCTTCCTTTTTGTCCGACGCGATCTTGCCCCCGACCATGCCGGCAAGCAGCGCGCCCAGATCGATACCCGTACTCTCTTTGACCCCGTCCATCACTTGGCTGGCGCTGTTCATCACGTCCTTGACCACTTTGGTGGAGTTGCCGTCGCCGTACATAACGATCTTGTCCGTTTGCGCCAAGGGCAACGCAGCGTTTTTGACCACTTCGGGCAGAGTGTTGAGGTACATCTCGATGACGGACGCTTCGCCCATCTTCTTTTGCGCCTCGGCTTTCTTTTCGATGGCTTCGGCTTCCGCCAAACCTTTGGCGCGAATACCTTCCGCTTCCTGCTCCATGGCGTAACGCAGCGCCTCGGCTTCGGCACGACGAGCGGCGGCGCGTTGTTCGGCTTCGTAACGTTGCGCTTCCGCTTCCTTTTGACGGCGGATCAGATCCGCTTCCGCCTCTTTGGCGATGCGGTAATTGTTGGCGTCCGCCTGTTTGCGCACTTCGGCGTCCAATTCTTTTTCGCGCAATGCGATCGCCTTTTCCGCCAATTCGGATTCTTTGCTCTTGCGGGCGATGTCCGCGTCGGCTTTGGTGATCTCGATGGTCTTGCGTTGATTTTCCTGTTGGATGGCGTACGCCGCGTCCGCCTCGGCGCGTTTGGTATCCGCCTTGACTTTCATATCCGCCTGTTGTACAGCCAGCGCGGCGTTTTGCTCAGCGATCTTCTTTTCGGTCTCCACCTTGACCGCATTGGCTTCTTCTTGCGCGTGAGCGGTGGCGATGGCGATGTCCCTTTGGGCGTTTGCCTTGGCGATCTGGGCGTTTTTGCGGATCTGCTCCACGTTGTCGATACCCATGTTTTCGATCGTGCCGGCGTTGTCTTTGAAGTTTTGGATATTGAAGTTGACCACCTCGATCCCCAATTTTTCCATGTCGGGCACCACGTTTTCGGTGATCTTTTTGGCGACGCCTTGACGATCTTGCACCATCTCCTTCAAGCCGACCGAGCCCACGATCTCACGCATATTGCCCTCGAGCACTTGGGTGACGAGGCTGATGAGTTCGCCTTGGCTCATGCCCAACAACGCCTCGCTGGCTTTGGAGATCAACTCGGGATCGGACGAGATCTTGATGTTGGCGACGCCGTCCACGTTGACGTTGATAAACTCGTTGGTGGGGACGGCTTCGGACGTCTTGACGTCCACTTGCATCACCCTAAGCGACAATTTGTCCACCCTCTCGAAGAAAGGAATGCGAAAGCCCGCCTTACCGATCAAGACCCTGCGGCTCTTTTTGCGAGGGCCCGAAATGATATAAGCGGTATCCGGGGGTGCTTTGAGGTAACCGCAACCGAAAAAGATAGCCAATCCCGCCACCAAAATGACGCCGATCACGATAAGGGCGATCGCCCAACCTTCCAAAGCGGCGCTTGCCGCCGATAAAATAACGTTCAACATTGTCTTGCCTCCTTTGTCCTTTGTATTATCATTATATACGACTACGCCTGCCAAACACAATAGCGTTTTCCCGCAAGGTTTGCAGGATTTTTGCTATCCGCTAAAGAGCGCCTATCCATTAGCTATAACACTTATCGTCTCAAGCACAAGGATCCGACCCGCCGATATACACGGCACCTCTACTTAGTCTGTGTTGCTGTTGTTGCGCTTGTCTTTATTCTTTTTGGTAGATTTCTTGCTTCGCATTTTCCTAAACGGTTGATCGGGAACGATAAACATCCCTGCTTTTGTTGCGTCCACGATGTTTAGTACAGCGTCTAAGTCGCTTACGCAATTGGGACACCGCGCGAACAACTCCCGTATCAATTTTTTGCGCTGTCTTTTGGTGTACCACCATAAAAAAATGCGCTCAACTTTACCTTCTTCATCGACCAAATTGAGATAGGGCTTGCTCATGATAGAAAAGGCTGAAAAAGACTTAATTGACTTTCCGCGCGAATTCGTCGTTTCACAGCTATAAGATAACTCTTTTACGGTGTTATAAGGCACCGAGATTTTATATTGTATCTTCATATTCTTGTTCAGCCAATCATCAGGAACGTCGATCGTGTCATGGTTAAGAAATATGTAGAGGTGCTCCATAACAAGAACTTGCTTCATCATCATAATCAACCAAATAAGGGCTAAGACAAGCACCACAACATCAATGGCTCGCCAGCGCGCTAACACGATGGTATCGATACATAAATAAACAGACGCATAGCCCATTGCAAAGAAAAGTAAGGACAAAAGATGAAGACCTATGTTGTGAGGAAAAAACAGTCTGCGTTTCATTTTAATCTCCCATGGATTTCAATAAGTCGTCTAACATAGGAAAAGCCTGTTCCATTCCGTTGACGAAAGTGCCAATTGAAGCCGCATACGCATTATACGTCAACATTTTTTCAAATGTTGTGAATTTAGGCGAGGAGCCCCCCCCCAACAACCCCTGCCACTTGGGCAAGGTATTCGTCGCTGTATGGGGGTATGGTATAAGTGCGTGTGTTCATAATGATATACAAGATGGGGACTAATGGGCTATATGCAACCCCTTTCTATGGTTGATACCAATAGATTAAGCAATTATAGGCTACTATTATAGCAATAAAAACTATCACAAATCTCCGAGATGAGACTATCGCAGATTTGTCCTTTCGCCATTAATTCAGCCGCGGTGTCACATCGACAAAGCAAAGCCCATTGTTCTCCCTCGACCCGATACAATTCGCACCCCTCGTCGAAAGACACAGCATATCGCATGCCCTCATATTGGAAGGTAAAGGGTACTTCCAATTTGAGTAGCGAGAGAAACGGGTGGCTCTCGTTGGGGATATAGTCATTGCCTCTTTGGACCACGCAACACGATGTCTCCAACAAATAGTCATACATACCGGGGCTATTATCAGCATCTATTCTCTCAAAGTATAGAAGCCGGGTACTGCTGTAGACGTACGTGCCAAGATGGCCGTTTTTGATGAGAACAATATCATCGACCCTTGCCTTGCGGTGCAACCAACGATATATGTCCAGCCGTCCTGTCTTGACGTTGACGCACACACGACGATAGGCAACGATCCAGGCAATCAGTTGGCACAACAACCCAAAGCACAAGATGGGTATATCACGCAACAGCAGGACGCCTTTTTGGCGGAGTTGGAAGATCAATGGAATAACTAACAACCAAAAGAGCACCCAAAACACGACGGCGATTAAGATGTGCATATGCGATTCCAGCAGATCGGGGTTCGCGCGCGCGTTGGCACGGCGAACAATCTCTTTGACGATATACACTAGATTAAGAGGTGCGATTGATAGGAGCACCAACAACAACACATTGACAATCATAGGAATCTACCATTTCAGATAAGCAGTTGTTATATTAGAAGCAAATAACGTTGATTGCCCTAAAAACAAACCTTTCGTTAACAAATCAATAATATGGGCATATGTCATCTCATTCCATGCAGAAGCAAGTCGTTGAGATGAAAATCTTAATGCCCCTAGTGCCGCACCATTGTGCTTATAGGCACCCGCCGCAATTTTCGACAGTACATCTTCATAACTATGGCAAGCAGCAGTAAAAGCGTCAGTTGGATGTAGTGTTGCCCATTTGTTCAGTGCTTTTGCATTTCTCGCCCCACCACCAACCCTTGCCGCTTGAGCAAGGTACTCGTCGCTGTATGGGGGTTGGTTCATCTCTTTACTCTCCATTACCTATTATTTTACATTTAGCGTTTCGTGCAATATAAAAAATGAAATCCGTGGGAAACGAGTGAATCCGTTCATCCAAATAGAACAGCAACGTATGTTTTCTGTATACTCTGATGTTGAACCCGATCTTGATTAATGTTATTTGTTTTACGTTAATCTTGTAGTACCAAAGCCACCTTATTTTTAGTTCGCCGGTCGTTATGTCGATACGGATATACCGATGAAGCATAATCAAACTGACGATAAAAAAACACATGACAACAATGCTGATCCAAACGTACGTCATACTTACACGTGATTCTTGCGGTGTCTTAAAGTGCCACACGGTAGACACGGTATAACATATCGCGCCAAATCCACCCAAAGCAAGCGGAACGCCAAGAGAAAGCTCTGCCCGCATAATAGTGGGGTCTTTCTTATCCTTGTGGCGGCAAATTGACTCCATAGTCATGAAGATGATCGTCAACAGAAACAAAACAGAATTTACACTTGCGAAAAGGATATCTCTCATATTAGTATTGCAAATAGCTAAGACCAAAAGTCAAAGAAAATGCGGTAGCGTTACCCGATAACAAACTCTTAACCAACAAATCTATCAGGTTGATGTGTTGCATTTTTTGTAATTCGACAAGCAATTTCATATGTGCTGCGTGAACTCTATTTTCTGCAAGTGCAACATTTGCATCCAACCTCTTGCCGCGCCATGCACAGCAATATCTTCTCTCCGAAAAGCGCGTATGAAACCTTCTGTTGGATGTTTGAGACAACGAGCTTCTATTGCTTTTGCATTTCTCGCCCCAGCACCAATCCTTGCCGCTTGGGCAAAGTATTCGTCGCTGTATGGGGGTATGGTATAAGTGCGTGTGTTCATACTATCCTACTCTATTGTACCCAATCGGTCGTGCGCCGTCAATGGCGTTTCCCTGCAAGAATTGCGGGATTTTTGCTATCCGCCTAAAGAGCGCCTATTGATCGTCTCGCTTGTTGGGATATTTTCGATCGTACTTGAGCAAGGGATCCGCCACGACCTCAGAAACGTACGGCTCCAAAAACTCCCTGTATCGCTTGGGCATAGGGCGATTTTTGCGCACGCACGCCACCACCTTGGCGTTGGGGCAACACTCGATCAGTCGCAAAAACAGTTTTTTGCGGAAAGTACAACACAATGCTACGCCGCGTTTGTTGTGACTAATGGCGATAATCGGTAATATATCCGGGCATGCTACGGCATATTCCATCTTGCTGTATTCGATATTATTAAAGCTATAAGGATGCACCCGAAAACACACCCGGATTAAAGTGATTTTTTCACTGGGATAACGTAAACTTTTGCTAAAACCCGTTCTTTTCCAAACCAATTCTTTCGGCGTGACGGACATAGTGCATAAGAAACCAACGGACAGGGAAAGGATAGGAACGAAAGCAATCACCGCAGAGACAAAGCCGCTAAACAAAAAGTGATACCGCATAAACTCACGCGTTATTCCCATATACAGTATGTAGCCCAGCGTTATCGCCACAGTTATAATGCTTCTTAACAAACCATCGGGTCGGGTAAAAAAACTCTTTCTTTGTCTACTCATACTATCCTATTCTATTGTACCCAATGGGACGTGCGCCGTCAATGGCGTAATTCCGCAAGGTTTGCAGGATTTTCGTCCTATGCTATTCAAGCATATTGCGGTTTTTGCGGTCGGTGGCAAAAGCCGCTTTGCGCACCATGTCGTACAAGCCCCCTTGCAACAGTTGCTCGACCCCCTCGATGGTGGAGCCGCCTGGAGAACAGACCGCTTTGCCCAACTCCAAGGGGCTTTGTTGGCTCGCCAAACACAAAGCGATCGTCCCTTGACACATACCGAGGACGTACTCTTTGGCGGCGGCGGGGTCCAGTCCCAACGCCACCCCCGCTTGGATCAACGCGTCCACGAAGTAGTCGAGATAAGCGGGAGCCGAGCCGGTCAGCACGGACGCCGAGTCCAACTCGTCTTCTTTGACGATCGCCAGCTTGCCCGTGGGGACGTATAGGGCGGCAAACTCCGCTCGCTTCGCTTCGCTTACCCCCTCGCCGTAGACAGCCAACGTCAATCCCTGCCCCACCGCCACGGGGGTGTTGGGCAGGATGCGGATAAGGGGTTTGGCGGGCAAATACCCTTGCAATTTTGCTATCGGCAGCCCCGCCACCATGGAGACGATCACGCCGGGGCAGGTCGCCCACGCGGGGTCTTGCAACAGCCCCTCCACGTCCTTGGGTTTGACCCCCACGAAAACGTAATCGCAATCGACCGCCTCGCCAAGGGTGGCGACTTTGGCGCACGCTCCGAGACGCCCGCATAAAGCTTGCGCCTTTGCTTCCGTTCGGTTGTGCAAAAGCAATTCGTGTCCCGAGTTGTGAAGGGCTAACGCAATGCTTCCGCCCATGTGTCCCGTCCCGACAAATCCGATTTTCATATTTTTTCTCCGCTTTTTCTCTATTGTACTACATACGCGCGCCCAAGCGCAAGAGCCAAACGCAACTACGCGTTGCGTGACAAGGGTTTTGCCAATGTGATAAGATAGTAGCGTAAGGGATATTGCCGGCGCCCTACGGAGGAAAACAAATGATAGATTGCGTTAAAATGGGTAAACGGATCGCCAAATTGCGCCGCGAAGCGGGGCTCACCCAAGACCAGATGGCGGACAAACTATTCGTCACCCGCCAACTCGTTTCCAAATGGGAACAGGGGCTTGGCGTGCCCACGGTGGAAATGCTGCTCAATTTGTGCGAACTACTGCACACGTCCTTCGAATACGTTTTAGGACTGGACGACGCGCCCGACAAAGGGCAAAAGGAGGAATTATGATACTCAAAAAGGTGGAAATAGACGGCAAAACGGTGTACGAACCGATCGACGCGGAGACGGCGCTCAAGACCGACCGCGACCTACTTGTCTTTACCGACGAGGACGAGGAAGAGAAGTTTGACGAGAGACTGGAAGAATTGGAGCACGCCGACGAAGACGAAGACGACTTCGACGACGAGCAAGACGAGCAAGATGAGGACGACGCCTTTGGCGACTTCATCCGCTTTGGCAAAAACGGACGGCGCTTTGGCGACGGCGGCAACAAAAGCGGCAAGCGATCTACGATCGTCGCGGCATTGCCCTTTATGTCCGACGAAGATCTGTCCCAACTGGTAGACGATATGATCGCCGACCCGCAAGCGTACAAGGACAAAGGGCTCTCCCCCGTGGTCGTCGCGCCCTTTTTGAACAAGGAAGACTGCGACAGGCTGTTTTTGCAAGGGGGCGCCCAAGGGGGGCAACTGGTGGGCATGGCGCCCTTTGTCAGCGCCGACTGCCTCGACCGCTTTGTGGACGAGTACGTGGAGGGAAAGCACCCCGACGCACCCATCGACTGGCTGTATCCTTTTTTGCCCGCGCATTCCTTGCGCAAGGTATTCAAACACGAACTCGACAAACGCCAACGCCAATAGCAATACACCAATGATTTCCCATTCGCTACGACTTGGCGCAAACCAAAAGGCGTCTCCTTATCCAAGGGACGCCTTTTTTCGTCTCGTCGGCGCAAACCGACTTTTCGCACCGCCTTTTTGGGCGGCATATCGCACCGCATAGCGGTATCTCGCAAAGTTTCACCTTACCCCGCATACCCCTTTGGGGCATATATCGCATTGCATAGCAATATATCGCACCGCGCAGCGGTATATCGCGCCGCAGGCGGTTTTACTCGTCAAGCGGCAGTATCGTCAATTCAAAGCTCGCGTCCGTTTGATAATTGGCGTCCAAACTGACCAATTTGACCGTGTAACTACCCACAGCGGTCGGTTCCTCATCCAAGAGGGTTTCCCCGTCGTAATAGGTCAATTCCACGTCCACGCCCGAGGCGGTCGTCGCGACCAAATCCAAGGGATAGCCCGACCACAGCCTCTCCAAGCCGCCCCACACGTTGAGCACGCGATTGCCCTCGGTCACGGTGATATCCGCCGCTTGGACGACCGCTTTGGCGACCTCGAAGTCGATGGTCACCGCTCCGCCGTATTGGGGGTTGGAGACGGTGATCGTCAAGGTGTAGTCCCCCGCGATCAATTCGTCCTCAGCCGCAAGAGTCTCTCCGCCGCGGGACAACACGGTCAGGATCTCGTCCTGCTCGAATACCACGGTGCTTTGGGGCTTGACGGGATATTCGGCAAGGAAGGCGGTCACGTCGTACCCCTTGACGTAGGTGCGCCCGAAATCCACCGCCAACTTGCCCAAGTTGAACATATCGTGATCGAGCGCGATCTTGCGGTCCGCGCCGGTAGACACCGCTTGCAAGGTCGCCAAATGCGCGCCGAACAAGCTGTTGCGGTTGACCAAGGTGAGGTACATCACGTCGTCCTCTCCTCTCGTCCAACCAAACGCCAACCCTTCCGCCAAATCGCGGCTTGCCACGATGGTGCGGCTGGTACCGCCCGAAGCGCCCACGGTCATGGTCAACTTATTTAGCCTTAGGGTCAACTGTTCCCAAGCGGCGGCGCGCAAAGCCTCTTGCCCGTCGTCCGCGGGAGCGAACGACGCAAACGGAGTCGCACGATTTGCGTCGTACAGCACCCCGTCGGGGAGATACGCTTTGATGGTCTCGTCGTCGGTCGTGATCGACAAGATGACCGAGCCTTCCGCGTACACGTTGTAGCCGCTAAGCGTTTGATAGCCGCCCGCGTCGTTGCCCACCGCCACCGAGACGTTTTGTCCGAGCACCCCGCCGTCGAACGAGGCGACGTAGTCGGTCACGTCGTAGCGGAGCAACATACGGTATTTGAGATCGTCTCCGGCAAACTTGACGAGCACGTTGCGCAAAGCGTACGTCCTACCCTCGATCACTTGCACGTTTTGTCCGTAAGGCGTGGTCGAATAGACGTCCACGGTCAGCACGCCGCGCAAGGGTGCACCGTCTAAGCCGTACACCGACTCGATGGTGCGAGCAAGCACGTTGACGGTCACGGGGACGCGCACGTCGATACCGATAGCGGTATGCAGCAGCGCGTACACGGTGTAGGTGCCGCCGCGGTAGGGCACTAAGCCCTCGATCCCTTTGAGGTCCCAACCGTCGATCGCCACGTTGACGCTGTCCTGCCCTTTGAGGGTAAAGATCATGCGTTGGGGATAGCTATTGGCGGACAGAGGATCGGCGACGTAAGGATCCACCGTAATGGAAGTGCCGTCCACCTTCATGCTCTCCAAACTCTGCCCCGAATGGGACAGCGAGGAGTTGGCGTAAGGCACGGCGGTCAAGCGGATCTCGGTCATGGTGGACGCCGCGATCACCAAGGGGATCACGCATTCCACGTCGTGGACTTTGGCGATGAGGTTGACGCTGCCCGCCACCTCTTGCACGCCTTTGCCGCCTTCCACCTGCTCGCGGAAGTATTGCAGCACGACGGACAAGTCTTGCCACGACGTGATGGCAAACCAACCGCTGTCCACGTCGCTGCCGCCCGCGTACTCGAAGTACAAGTCGCCCAAGCAGCCCGCCTCGAAGTCGTCGCGGTCGCACAAGAGGTCGTGAATGGTCTTGAGGTCGGTGGGATCGTTGCGAACGAACGCCCCCTCAAGATAGTCGAACAAGGAAATGGACAAGGTCGTGGTGCCCACCACTCTTGCGTCTCCGTTCACCACTTGGGTGACGATGGTGCGATCGTAGCGTTGACGACCTTGGTGCAACGTCTCGTCGTAGGGGATATAGTCGTTGTTGTACCACACGTATTGTCCCTCGAGCGACTCGGTATAGGTGTACTCGACCGAGGTGTACACGGCGGTAGGACGAGCGGAAGCGATCCACAGACCCACCGCTTCGGGCAGGGCTTGCCCGTCGGGCAAAGTCAACGACAGGGTGTTGCGGAAGCCTTGTTCCACCGTGACTTCGTCCAACTGCTCGATGGGCCACACCACCTTGACGACGGTGCTCGTGCCGTCTAAGAAGGTCACGCGCACTTGGTCGGGATAGCACTCCAAGCAATGGAAATTGACCTTGTTGGGGTCGAGGATCAAACGCTTGATATCCTGATCGGCGGCGGACACCTTGCGGTAAGCCACCTCGTAGATCTCCTCCGAGAGGTTGAAGCGGCGCAACCCTTGATGATCGGGATTTTGCGCGTCGTAAGGTACGTAACGGTTGCCCTCGACGACGTAAGCGCCCTCATCGCTCGCGAGATAGAGGGGCGCCTCGAGCACCACGTCCCCTTGCAGGGGCTCGAATTGCCACGACGCCACCACTTTTTGGTCAAATTGCATATTGACGGTCACCGTCAGCCCAAAGAAGGACGCGGTATCCGTAAAGGTGCGGGTATCGTACCACAACGCCTTGTCGTCCCACCCTTGGGGGGCGAAAGTCACTTCCTTTTGGGCGTACCCCGTGGCGGTCGTCAACCGAACGGCGGCGGGATAGTCGTAAGAGTAAGCGCTAAGATGTTCCAAACTAAACTCGTACTCGTCCTGTCGGTCGAGGTCCACGTAAGTGGGCAACGTGCCCAATACCGTGCCTCGTTTGCCGACGAGCGACAGCGAGGTGGCGTCAAGGGGCGCTACCGAATAGCGCAAGCCTTCCACTTGTTGCAAGCCGCCCACTTCGTTGCCGAACGTGATGCCGAAGGTGCCGTCCTTGCCCACCAACACGTTGATATCGCTTGCGGGCAAGTTCCAACTGATGGCGGTCAAATGCACAGTCTCCTGTCCGAAAGTGGCGCTGACGCTGTGCGCCAACGAGGTGGTCACACCCACTTTGTCCAACACCAACGGTTGCACCGCAAACAGTCCGTTTTGGTAGGTCACGCCGTCCAAGATGCCGCCAAAGGTCATGTTGTTGAGATCGAATACCCTCGGCTCCACCGCCACGTTGACGGCAAAGTAGCTCTCCACGCCCAAACTGTCTACCACCGCCACGTCGATCGTGTAGGTGCCCGAGAGGGAATAGAGCGCTTCGTCCAACAGCCTCACCGCGTCGGCGTTGCGGACCGCCGAGCCGTTTTGACGGAGATTGTTGTTGCGGACCGAGTCGATCTTCCACAACACCGTGTTGACGGTCGCGGTATTGCCGTCTTCCAAGCGGAACAAGGGCAATTTGCTCGAGTAGGTCGCCTCGTCGAAGGGATCGCTCTCGATGCGGTAGGCGGCGATGGTCATATATAGGTCGGATTGCTCCACGCCCGCCACCTTGGCGCCGTCCAAAGCGATGACGTACCCCTCTCCCAACTTGAGATCGGTGCCGAAGAAAGTGGAAATATAGGGGGACACCGTCACGCGATCTTGCGGCGCGTCAAACTCCACGGACGACAAGGGCGTGTTGCCGCAATACCACACGACTTTGCGGTCGGAGTAGGTCTTGTCGCCCACGCGAATGGACGCTTTGTCGAAGTGTTGCAGCACGGTGTAGGGATCCACGGGGGCGTTGTAGCGGGCGAAAGTAAAGGTCTTGCCGTCCAAGTATTGAGCGTAAGTGGTCTCGAACAGACTGTCCCCGTACACCGCCATATTGTCGCCGGAGGGCATATCGCAATCGGTGTTGAGTACCATTCGCACGCTCTGTCCCAGTACCTTGGTGACGGCGGTTACCGCCACTTTGCCGCCCGAAGTGATGGCGGATAGGTTGTCGAACGTCCAGCCGTCCACCGCAAAGCGCACCGCTTGCGCCCCGTCCAAGGAAGGCATGGACAAGGTGACCGACGTAGGCAGGTCGTATTCGTCCAACAGCGTGATGTCGCGGCTACCCAGCCCGGTGCCGTCCAAAGTCAGGTCGAAGTCGGCGACGTTGGAGCGGGCGATCGTGCAGTCAATATAGCCTTGACCGAAGGACAACCGCACGTTGGGATCGGTGCTGAGATTGAGACGCAAACTTTCCAAGCCCAGGTCGTCGTCCAACGAGGCGGGCAGTTCGGGCAGGATCTTGCCCAAATGCGAAAGCAAACGGTCGACGCCCGCTTGGCTCCAAGTAAGGCTCAACCCGTGCGCCGTGTTGACGAGGGTGCAATCGTCCAATTCCGACACCGGAGCGTTGCCGTTGATGGCGTTGAGGAGCAAGGTAAAGCGATTGGCGATCGCCAAAGAGTGGGTGGACGCATGGGTCACCCCGCCCACCGCGGGATACAACACGTAGAAGTTGCCCGCGTCCTCGGTGGTGTAATAGATACTGCCGATGGGCGCGCCGGTAAGGTCGGCAAAGTCCACTTTGAGGGCGGTCATCGCCCCGCCCGCCGTCCAACGAGCGGACGCCACGTAACGGGTGATCTCGCGAGAGCCTAAGTCGATCTTGTCCCCGCCCGACAAACTCTCCACCAACGCTTCCACCAATTTGGTGTTGCCGGATAGGTTGGTGGACGACTTGATCGTACCTTCCAACACGAAGGTGGCGGGGGTATCGAACGCCGCTCTCGCCTCGGCAGCCCAAGCGGGACGGCTCACCTCGACGGGTGCGCCCACTTTGGGGTTGGAAGCAAAGAGGGTGGCGTGCGAGCCCCACACGCTGAAGTCGGCGCTTAGGGAATTGAACTTGTTGTTGGCGGTGGAAAGGGAAATATCCACCCCGTCCACTTGCAAAAGAGGCGACGCCAACACGCCCGTGGTGCCCGCGACCTTGCGCCACAGTAGATCGAAGCCGTGTCCGTCCAACTCGAGGTCGATACGGTCGGCAGAGCGCTTGCGGTCGCTCGCCAAGTCCACGATCAATTCAAACCAATCGGCGGGCGAGAGGTCGGGATCGATCGCGTCAAAGCCCAAGGCTTGCAGCTTGCCGCTCAACGAGCTTGCGGGCAGTTTCCACGCCCCAAAGCCAAAGGCGGTCAAGTCGAGGTAGACGTCCGCCCCCTCGATATAGGCGTGGAAGTCCCTGCCCTCTACGGTCAGGGTCAAAAGAGCGGTCAAAGCGCCGTTTTGATAATTGCTCTTGAGGGTATAATCGTACACGTACCGCTGCTTGGTGGTGCGGGACACGAGGTCCAAGCCGCCCACTCTTTGGGTCATGGATTCGCTGCCGATCACGTCCAAAGTCAGGGTGCCCGTAAGATCGAGATTGGCGGGATGGAAGGTGCCGAACGAGGTGCGCCCGTCGGCTAAGGGCACTTCGCACGAAGCGCGGTTGAGGTCGGTGACCACGGTGGATACCCAACGGGTCATCTCCACCGAGGACAGTTCGCCCTCTTGGTCGTTGGTATGGAGAGCGGCCTTATGGAAGATCTCTTCCCCGCCCTTCTTTTCGGTCGTAAAGGAAATGGAAGTGTTGAGCGCGCTCTTTTGCCGAATGGACTCCACGCTCCAGCCGAGCAATCCCGCCAACTCGGTCCTCGTGATATCGAGATCCACCGCTTGGCAGATATCGCCGAGCATGGCGAAAGCGGCTTCGTAATCGAAGGCAAAGGTGTAGGTGTTGAAGTTGCCGTCCGAAGTCAGGGTGCAGTCGGCAAACACGCGGTTGCCGATAGAGGGCAACAGTTCGGCTACCGAGTGGATAGCGCCCGTCGTGTACGAGCCGTACAATACTTTGGCGATAGCGCCCAAAGACACCTCGTCTATGGCGGCGCGATTGATCAAAGGGGGATAGTTGAGGTACAAGGTGCCGTCCGCATAGTACGCTTCCAGCGATTTGGTCCCCACTACGTCTTGGGACACGGTGAAAGCGAGACGGCTGTTGCGGTCGTCCGCCACGTTGGCGGGACTGATATCCACCATAGCGGCAAAGTTGACCAAAGTGGCGTAGTCGTCCTTTTGACGATGGGTGACGTCAAAGGCAAAATACAACTCGTCCACGCCCTCGATGGCGCAGGCGTTCTTCATCGCCCGATACACGTTGTCGGTCGCTTGGGTGACGTCGTACGAGTTGCTGCCCCCGCTCTCTTGGGGCGTTTTGGGTTGACAGCCCACCAAAGCGATGGCAAGGATAAGAATGAGTCCGAGCAGCCACAAATAGCGTTTCATAAGTCCTCCTTTGCACGCATACCAAACCCTTGATACGCGCGTGCGGTAACGTAGCATACCACATATACTATGGTACAATATGCGGGCGTTTTTGTCAATAGACAATATTTCCCACCAAAGATTTGGTGGGAAAGTCGCCCTATTGCAAGGCGCGTCGGCAAAACCCGCAAGAGGACGGCGCGAAACGCCTCGCCGCGTAGCCCGATCGCGAAAGTGCCCGACAAAGAGGGACAAAAGCAGGTATAAACGCAGCCGAGAGGGCGTACAATAGGGAAGAACGCACGAATTATCGTGGCGGATCACGCATATTTTCGTTGATATTTTTGGCAAAACCCGTTATTTTCGGTTGACAAAACATTTTGCAAAGTGTACACTATTAAAGCATTACGACGCGGGGTAGAGCAGTCGGTAGCTCGTCGGGCTCATAACCCGGAGGTCGGAGGTTCAAGTCCTCCCCCCGCAACCAATTTGTGGCGGCGTAGCTTAGTTGGTTAGAGCGGCCGGTTCATACCCGGCAGGTCATAAGTTCGAATCTCATCGCCGCTACCAAGCCAAAACACCGCAAGGCGACTTGCGTTACGAGGCGTTAGCCCCCATCCTTGTCTGGGTTTGACAAGGGCAATTATACGGCCCCATGGTCAAGTGGTTAAGACACCGCCCTTTCACGGCGGCCACCCGGGTTCGAATCCCGGTGGGGTCACCAACAAAGCACTTGCATTCGCAGGTGCTTTTTTGTATTCCCCACCCCTTGCCTCCGGCAATGGCGACTTCGTCGCCGGGATTCTCACCCTGCGCTAGACGGCGGGCACACCTCTACCTTGGTTTTATCCCTCTCCCTATCCCCCGCCTATTCCGGTCGCGCTCCCTTCGGTCGTCC
>CADBTQ010000007.1 GCA_902797685.1 uncultured Eubacteriales bacterium
AAGGAGAAGGTATGACCAAAAAGAGCGTCACGCAAGAGCAATTACTGGATAAGATCCGCTCGACCTACGGAGAGGACGCCGAGGCGATAGAAAACGCCTACTTTTTTGCCAAGCAAAAGCACGACGGGCAAAAGCGCAAGTCGGGCGAAGACTACATTATCCACCCCATGGCGGTCGCCGACATCGCGATGGATATGGGCATGGACGCCCACACGGTGGAAGCGGCTTTTTTGCACGACGTGTTGGAAGACACCGACTGCACCCGAGAGGAGATGGAAGACAAGTTCGGCAAAGAGGTGGTCGCTTTGGTCGACGGGGTGACCAAACTGGACAAGATCAACTTTTCGTCCAAGCAGCAAGCCCAAGCCGAAAACCTGCGCAAGATGCTCCTCGCCATGTGCAAGGATCTGAGAGTCGTCATCATCAAGTTGGCGGACAGGTTGCACAATATGCGCACTTTGGACAATGTCGAGCCCGAAAAACAGCAATACACCGCAAGAGAGACCTTGGATATCTACGCTCCCTTGGCGGCGAGGTTGGGGATCATGCAGATCAAGAGCGAGTTGGAAGACTTGTGTATGCGCTACCTTTATCCCGAAGCGTACTACAATTTGGTCGCCCAAATATCCAGCAAAAAGACCGAGCGGGACGCGTTTGTCGCCAAGGTCAAAAAGGAGTTGGACGACGCGCTCAAAGCCAGCCCCACCATCAACTTCGAGTACGAGATCAACGGCCGCAGCAAACACTTTTACAGCATCTATCGCAAGATGATGCGGCAAGGGTGCGGCTTGGAAGGCATCTACGACCTGATCGCCATCCGCGTGATCATCGACGATCCCAACCCCAACCGCTGTTACGACGTGTTGGGTGTGGTGCACGCTCTGTGGCGACCCCTTTTGGGGCGCATGAAAGACTATATCAGCACTCCCAAACCCAACAACTACCGCTCGCTTCACACCACCGTGATGGCGCACGGGGGGTCCCCCTTCGAGGTGCAGATCCGCACGCGCGAGATGCACCGAGTCGCCGAGTACGGCGTGGCGGCGCATTGGAAATACAAAGACGGCAAGACGGACAAACAGTTGGACGACAAGATCGCCTGGATCCGTACCGTCATGGAGCAAGAGGCAGACGTCAAGGACAGTCATGAATTGATGGAAAACCTCAAAGCCGACATCTTCAGCGAAGAGGTGTTCGTGTTTACGCCCGCCGGGGACGTGATCGTGTTGCCCGCGGGCAGTACCATCATCGACTTTGCTTACGCCATCCACACCAAGGTGGGGGAGCGATGCTCGGGCGGCAAAGTCAACCAACGCATGGTGCCCATCTCCACCCAGTTGCAGACGGGGGACATCGTGGAAGTCATCACCATGGGCAAAGGGCCAAGCCGCGATTGGCTCAAGATCGCCAAGTCCGCCACCACCCGCAACCGTATCCGCTCGTATTTCAAGCGCAATATGCGGGAGGAAAACGTCAAGATCGGGCGCAGTATGTTGGAAGCCGAGTGCCGCAGGCGGGGCTACAATCCCAAAGATCTGTGTCAGAGCGAGTGGTTGGAGACCATCTCCCGTCGCTACGCCCTCAACACCGACGAGGACGTGATGGCGGCTATCGGATACGGCGAATTGACCGCCGCTCAAGTGGCGACCCGCCTGATCGCTCGTCGCAAAGAGGAAGAAGAGGCCGCTTTGGCGGCGCAACCCGTCGAAGCCGCTCCCGCTCCCGTCATCGACCCCAAGTTCACCCGCGCCGCTCCGCAAGACGGCTCGGTGTTGATCAACGGGCAAGCGGGTATGCTGGTGCGCATGAGCCGCTGTTGTTCGCCCGTGCCGGGGGACAAGATCGTGGGGTACACCTCGAGAGGCAGAGGGATCAGCGTACACCGCGCCGACTGTATCAATATCCAAACCGCCGAACCGGGCAGACTGTTGCCCGCCGAATGGGCGGGGGTGGTCGCGGGCAAGTTCGACGTGTCCTTGACCATCATCGCCGACGACAGACCAAACCTCATCGCCGACGTGTGCGGGGTGATCAATTCCCAACCCAACGTCAACATGACCTCGATCGGCGCGGGCGTGGACCGCAAATCGGGGGACGCGGTGATCAACATGACGGTGGAAGTAGACAGCACCGACACCCTGGGACGACTCAAAAACAAGTTTCAGTCGGTCAAAGGGGTCGTCAGCGTAGAACGCAAAGTCAAATAGCAACGAGGAGAGACTTATGGACGTAGAAAAATTGTTTGCCCAAAACGTGTTTAACGACGCGGTCATGCAAAAGCGCTTGCCCAAGGACGCGTATGCCGAACTCAAACGCTGCATCGCCGAGGACAAAAGTTTGCCCTTGTGGGTCGCCAACGCGGTCGCCGACGCCATGAAAGACTGGGCGATCGAGCGAGGCGTGACCCATTACACCCACTGGTTTCAGCCCATGACGGGTATCACCGCCGAAAAACACGACGCTTTTCTCAATATCAAAGGGGACAAGGTGTTGAGCGAGTTCGGCGGCAAGGAACTCATCAAGGGAGAGCCGGACGCGTCGTCCTTCCCCTCGGGCGGGTTGCGCGCCACCTTCGAGGCGAGAGGGTACACCGCTTGGGATCCCACCGCCTACGCCTTTATCAAGGGGGGCGTGTTGTGCATTCCCACCGCTTTTTGCTCGTACAACGGGCAAGCGTTGGACAAAAAGACCCCGCTTCTTAGGAGTATGCAAGCCCTCAACAAACAGGCGCTTAGGCTACTTCGAGCGCTCGGCAACGAGGACGTGACCAAAGTCTACGCCACCGTGGGACCCGAGCAGGAATATTTTTTGGTGGATACCGAGGCGTTTTTGCGCCGTCCCGATTTGGTGTACACGGGTAGGACTTTGTTGGGCGCTCGCCCGCCTAAGGGGCAGGACTTGGACGACCACTATTTCGGCGCGATCAAACCCCGCGTCGCCGCCTTTATGGACGAGGTGGACGAGGAATTGTGGAAACTGGGCGTGCCCGCCAAGACCAAACACAACGAGACCGCCCCCGCCCAACACGAGTTGGCGCCCATCTACGGCACCACCAACGTCGCCACCGACCATAACCAACTCACGATGGAGATGCTCAAAGTGGTCGCCAAGCGGCACGGCATGACCTGTTTGCTCGCCGAAAAGCCCTTCGACGGGGTCAACGGCAGCGGCAAGCACAACAACTGGGCGCTGTCCACCGACACGGGGGTCAACTTGTTGGAGCCGGGCAACAGTCCCGAAGATAATTTGCAATTCTTGCTCTTTTTGACCGCCGTCATCAAGGCGGTGGACGAGTACCAAGACTTGTTGCGCATTTCGGTCGCCTCCAGCGGCAACGACCACCGTTTGGGCGCCGCCGAAGCGCCCCCCGCCATCATCAGTATGTTTTTGGGGGACGAACTCACGGGAGTGTTGGCGGCGATCCGCGAAAACCGCACGTATAGCAAACACGCCCAATGCGACGTGGAGATCGGGGTCAAGGTGTTGCCCCGTTTCCCGGTGGATTCCACCGACCGCAACCGCACCTCGCCTTTTGCCTTTACGGGCAACAAGTTCGAGTTCCGTATGCCGGGCGCGTCCTTCTCCATCGCCGACATCAACACCACCCTCAACACCATCGTCGCCGAGGAACTGAGGCAATTTGCGGACGAATTGACCGCAAGCGAGGACGTCACGGAAGCGGCGACCAAACTCATTCGCAAGACGTTGGTGGAGCACAGCCGCATTATCTTCAACGGCAACAACTACAGCGAGGAGTGGCGCAAAGAGGCGGAGGAGAGGGGTTTGCTCAACCTCGCCACCACGCCCGACGCATTGGCGCTACTGACTTTGCCCAAAAACGTGGCGCTCTTTGGCAGACACGGAGTGTACAGCGAGGTGGAATTGCGCTCCCGCAAGGACATCATGTTCGACAACTACAACAAGGTGCTGCACATCGAGACCTTGACCATGGTGGATATGGTCAAAAAGGACGTGCTGCCCGCCGTCGCCGCTTACGTCGGGGAGTTGGCGGAGACCGCCGCTCACCTCAAAGAGGTGGGGATCGAACCCGATATGCGGGTGCTCAACACCCTTAACGGGCTGTACCGCGAGGGGCTAGACAAGCTGCAACGATTGGAAGAAGGGATGGCGAAAGCCTCGGTACACGAAGGAGAAAAACAATCCCGCGTGTACGTGGACGAGGTGATCCCCGCCATGAAGGCGCTGCGAGCCGCCGCCGACCAGATGGAACTCAACACCCCCTCGGCGTATTGGCCCTATCCCACCTACGGGGACTTGCTGTTTTCGGTAAACTGAAACGCAATGCGGCTATGCCGCAATGAATTGCTCCTAACGGCAAACGCCCCCACAAAACGTTCGCCTTTGGCTCTGCGCTTTGCGGGGACCCCTTGAGAAGGAAGGCATGCGCCTTGGCGATGAGATAGAATCACCACAGCATTGCGCTACAGCGCAATATATCGCATACCGACGAAGTGGGTATATATCGCATTGGATCAATATATCGCGCGGCTTGCCGCATATCGCGTCGCCTTGGGCGACATCACTAACCATGAAACTCACTCTTTCCCAACTGCAATCGCGCTTAGACGCTTTGGGCGAGGGGTATCGCACCGCCGACCTCGACCGCCTCGACAAAGCCCTTATCAAAGAGGGCGCGGACGTGTCGTGTCTTAGGGACGTGGTGTTGACAAAACAGGAGTTCCACCGCACTTATTTTCAGGTGTCGATGGGGCTTCTTCCCACTTGGGAGCAAAAGGCGGATTTCGTGGAGCAAAACGCCCACCTGTTGGCGGATTGGTGGCACGTGGATCAGTTGCCCCAATTCGTGCACTTTCCCACTTTCGAAGACGGCTTCGTGCGCGCCAAGGAGTACGTCCGCTCGCCGTTGCCCTTCCTCAGGCGGTGGGGATACGTGCTGTTTATGCCCACTTTGTGCAAAGATACCTCGCAATACCACAGGTTGTGGGATTTGTTTCACGAGGACGACCAATACTACGTGGTGATGGCGGAGGCGTGGTTGCTGTCCTACCTTGCCGTCTACGATCCCCAAGCCACCTACGACTATTTGGCGAGCAAGCCCCTATCCTACGACATCGTGGGCAAAGCCATTCAAAAGACCTGCGACTCTTACCGCATAAGCGAGGAGTGGAAGACCCGCTACAGGGGATTGCGGGCGCTGTACAAATAAACCCAAAAGGAGAACGTTATGGATATCGATACCTTGATAAGAGAACGTCATTCGGTACGCAAGTACTACGATCACCCCGTCGAAGAGAACAAGTTGGCGATCTTGTCCGCTCGTATCGCCGAGATCAACTCGACCCACGGGGTGCATTTTCAGATGGTGACAGAAGATCCCGAGGCGTTCAGCAATTTCATACTCCACTACGGCAGATTGGAAGCGTACAACTATATCGCCTTGATCGGCAACAAAAAGGACGCAACGCTCGACGAAAAGTGCGGTTACTACGGGGAAGAATTGGTGCTAAAGATGCAGGAATTGGGACTCAACAGTTGCTGGCTGGCATTGACCTATTCCAAAAAATCCCTCAAAGTGAGCGTCGCCAAGGACGAGCGGCTCGTGCTCATCATCGCCTTCGGCTACGGCATGAATCAAGGCATGGGGCACAAAAAGAAAACGCCCCAAGAGGTGTCCAACCTCGCCGCCGATTCGCCCGCTTGGTTTGCCAAAGGGGTGGAGTACGCCCTTCTTGCGCCGACCGCGGTCAATCAACAAAAGTTTTACTTTACCTTAGACGGCGACAAAGTCAAGCTCAAAGCTGGACACGGTCCTAGTACCAAAGTGGACTTGGGCATCGTCAAATACCACTTCGAATTGGGTGCAGGCAAAGAGAACTTCCTTTGGCAAGAGTAACCCATCTTTGACAATTGCTCAAAAAACACTTGGCGCACGCGTCGTAAGAGGCGTGAGCCAAAGAGGAGAGCCCTCGGCAAAAGCGCGGCGAACGACTTTTCGCTCGCAAGCCCAAACGGGCGGCTCGACGAGGCGCCGGCAAAGAAAACTTCCTTTGGGAAGAGTAACCCATCTTTGACAATTGCTCAAAAAAACACTTGGCGCACGCGTCAAGAAATATCCTAACGATATGAAACCATTGTTTGATCACTACGACTATCTTATCGTGGGCGCCGGACTGTACGGCGCCACGTTTGCCCGCCAAAAGACGGACGAGGGCAAGCGAGTTTTGGTGATCGACAAACGCCCGCATATCGCGGGCAACGCCTATACTTACGACCGTTCGGGCGTTACGGTACACGCCTACGGGGCGCATATTTTCCATACCGACGACCCCGCCGTGTGGGAGTACGTCAATCGGTTTGGGGTTTGGCACGATTATATTCACCGCCCCAAGGCGTTTTATCGGGGTAAATACTATTCGCTGCCCTTCAATATGTATACGTTTGCGGCGCTGTGGGGAGTATCGACCCCCGAGGAAGCCCAAGCCAAAATCGCAGAGACCCGCCTTTCCGTTGCCGAGCCTGCCAACTTGGAAGAGCAGGCGTTGTCGTTGGTCGGCAAGGACGTGTACGAAACCTTGATCAAAGGGTACACCCAAAAACAGTGGGGCAGAGCGTGCCGCGACCTGCCCGCGTCCATCATCAAGCGCATTCCCGTGCGCTTTGTCTACGACGACAACTATTTTGACGACCCCTATCAAGCGATACCCGAGGGCGGCTATACCGCGATCGTCGCGCGAATGTTGGAAGGGATAGAAGTGTTGACCGGGGTGGACTATTTCGATCTCGCCACTGACGATCTCGCGGACAAAACGGTGTTTACGGGACCTATCGACCGCTTTTTCGGCTACAAATTGGGACGACTATCCTACCGCAACGTGCGATTTGAGACCGAGGTGATCGACTCTCCCGACTACCAAGGCGCTGCCGTGGTCAACTACACGGATCAAGACGTCCCTTATACTCGTATTATCGAGCACAAGCATTTTGCGCCCGTGGACGTCCCCTTTACCGTCATCAGCCGCGAGTACAGCGCCGAGTGGCAAGAGGGACAAGACCCGTATTATCCCGTGGGCGACGCCGCCAATTCGGCGTTGTATCGAGGCTACTGCGATTTGGCAAAGACTCGCCCCGACGTGTTGTTCGCTGGTAGGCTCGGCACGTATCGCTATATGGATATGGACGACGTCGTCAAAGCGGCGATCAAAGAGTCCCGAGAGTTTTGAAAAAACCGCAAACGCCTCAGACGTTTGCGGTTTTCGTTTCGATCTTTATTTGCGGGGAGCAAACAAGGCTTGTTTTAGCCAGTTACGGCAACGCTCCGTTTCGCTTTCGATCTTTTCACCCACCTTTTGATAGTCCACCGACGTATACTCGATACCTTGTGGATCGTAGATCATGCGGTCGTCCACCCCGAAGATCGCGCTTAGAGTGTCAAAGCGCGAAGTGTCTCGCTGCGTGTTGGGGAAAGCGTAAAAATCCCGTCTGAACAAAAGGGAAAAACAAGTCCCGTGGAAGGAGTCGGTCATCACGTACTTGGCGTGCATGAGCAAATAGACGATCTCCTCCAAACTGACGTTGTCCATATACCCCGAGTTTTGTAGCATGGCTGCTTTTTCTTTGGGTTTGTATTGGCGGTCGGTGGTGGAGATCTGTTTGCACCCCAACGCTTTTGCCAAGTCGTCAAACGCCTGTATTTTGGCGGGAGTGGGATCCAAATAATAGGCGAAAACGTAGTCCCCTTGGGGCTTGCGCTCGGCGTTCCAACTCAAACGATCCCACACCGATCGGTCGCAAAGGAAGACGGGATCCACCACTTGGGTGGCGTTCACGTCAAACTTTTCTTTGAGGATGCGCACCCCCTCGAGTTCACGCGAGGAGATCGCGTCAAAACGGTGCAAAAGGGATTTGGCATAGGGGATAGCCTCGTTCGGGAAAAAGTATTTGGGATTGCCAAACGAGGTGGAATAGGCGATCTTGCGATTGTGGTCCGAGGCAAAGTTGAGCATAAAATTGTAGCCTGCCGAAGCGATCATCGCGTCGTAATACCACAACACGTCCGACCCCACGATATAGGTATCGAAAAACTGGTTGTTGCGCCACATCTCCTCGGGGGGATACTTGGCGGTCATGCGGTAGTGATACTTGTGGTTAAAACTGCCCGCCGTGTTGCGGTCGAAGTTGGGCGGGGAGATAAAGGCGGTCGACAGCCCCAGCGACGCGACGTACCGCTCCAAAGCGTAGGCGGTCAAGGTCGAGCCGTAGTTGGAAGAGGAAGTGTGGATCCACCAACCCAAAATGCCCACGTCCATAAGCGATTTTTCGGCGTAGCGCACCGCCTTAAACAAGCCGTCCTTGTCGAGATGGTAAAAGAAACATTTGCGCATCTCGTTGGGGTAGGTGGGGCGGATCAAAGCCCCGTTGGTCTTTTTGCAGGTGTCCACCGCCTCGGCGTAGGGCACTTGTTCGAAGCGCGTGCACACGGGTTTGATCTTGCCGAGCCATTCCGCGCCCTTGAGGGTGTGGGCGAAAACCAACGAAATGCCTCTGCCGTCGTTCCACTCTCTCTTGACTCCCCAGTAATCGCCCAAGGTGATATCGCCCACCCGCTCTTGGGTGGCATAGGGGCATTGATAGCACGCCGAACGCATATTGATGCCCGAGTAAAACACGCGCATGTATGCGTCGTTGTGCGCGCTGTACACCGTCGTTTTGTCGGCAAAATCCACTTTGATCAGCGTGCCCCAACCCTTGTCTTTGGAACGGAAATTGACGTGCGTGATCGTCTTCCCTTCGGGGTTGATTCCCTTCAAAAAAGAACGATACGCCTTGGGCGACGTCGCGCCGTGGCACATCAGATCCACCGTGATCAAATTGGGATAAGGCTTGCCCAACATGGTTTTGAGCGCGTCCACTTGACAGGGACAACCGCAAAACAGCAGGGGCTTTTTGTCGTTAAGTTGCCGTTTGATCTCGCGATAAACCTTGTTGACGTCGCTTTGCACGTACTTGGACGTAAGCAGTTTGGGCAGGTCTTTTGCGTCGTAGATCACCTGATGGGATACCCCCTTAAAGTCGGGATCGAACGCCGCTCCGCATACGGCGCCGCCCTCTTGCAGCACGCGATCGGCAAGCGCCTTAAACACGCCGCCGCTACTGCAGTGGTCTCTCACGTCGTCTTTGCACTGAACGCCAAAGGCGAGGTTGCCGTCTTCGAAGGTGTGTTTGCCGCTAAGCGCGGGGCACTTGGTAGCGCACAGCCCGCAGTCGATGCAGTTGTTTTGCACTTGAGGGTGCAAAAAACCTTCCTCGTTTTCGACAAACGCAACGGCGTTCACGGGGCAAATATTGGAGCATAATCTGCAACCCGTACAGCGGGCGGGATCCAATGAGGTGACGTTCACGATCGTTTCTCCTTCTTGTGTAAAAATCGTTTGAGCTTTTGACGGAACAGGGTGTGATCCGCAAAAAACAGCACCAGCGCACGTTTCCAACGAGGCAGCCCCATAAACTGATTGGTCTGCACGATGGGCGTGCTCGCCTTGTCGATGGCGATCTCGGAGGGGGCGGCGACGCCTAGGCGGTGTTGCAGATTGTATTTCCAGATCTCGTAGAGAGAGGCGGCGTTGTAATTGTAGTAGAGCATATCTTCCGCCGAACAGCACCTAAACGTCCACAGATCCTTTTCGGGGATGTCGTTGATGAATTGCTCGAAGGGTAAGGAGATCTCGTCCGAGCGGAAGTCGAACATAAAGTCGTCTTTGCCGAACAAGCCGCAGTAATCGGCGATAAAATCGGTCATACCCCGCACCATCTCCTCTTGGATATACCTCTCAATGTACCCGTAGCGGGAGTCGTCGTAGAGGGGCACGAGTTTGCCCTCGTCGAAGCGATAGCCGATACACGATGGCGCCGTCTCCGAGTAAAAATACTCTCTGACGATCGAGGTGATCTTGGGGGTGTATTGCAAAAAGCTGTAGATGCGGAATCCCTGCTTTTGGGAGAGCATGGATGCGGACAAGCCCGACGAGTGCAAGAAGCAAACGTCGATCGGCCGTCCCGCCGCTTGACAGAGCATGGATTGGATGCGCCCGCTGTATCCAAGGTCGAAAGCAACCGTCCCTTTGGGGAAGACTTCCTGAACGGCTAAGGAGAAACGAGCGTTGTACTCGTCCAATTTGTCAAAGTCGAAATAGTGGTTGAGCACCGCGATCGTCTTGTGGAACAAGGTTTGATCGGTCAAGTGATCTTGCGGGTCGATTCCCTGTTTTTCCAGAGCGGAAGAGATGATTTGTTTGTCGTCAAAGTAGTCGGACAACAATTCCATCAACGATTCGGGCGTGTGCTTGTGGATGGCGACCCACTCTTCCAACGCCGCCAGATCGTGCGCTTGTCCTATGGCGACGGGGATCATCGAGCGGCGGGATACGCGGAAATAGTCGTACTTGACGTCGTCCAAGCCGCGCCCCTTCATCATGGCGTCGAAAGCCAAAAGGGGGATATACCCGTCCCGTGCCAAAAACACCACTTTGCGGTAGCCGTTTTGGCGGCAAACGTCGTAGATCCAAGCCGCCAATCCCAACATTTGGGTCCCGAGCAGGTAGTTACCCATAAAATAAGCGTTGGCGTTGTAGCGCAATTCGGGATTCCACGAAGGATAGGGTTTGGCGAACATACGGTTCATGGATACCGCTTGGGTGGCGTTGAGGTTGATTTGAGCGCTCACTTGACCTATGTCGGCAAAAGTCAATACCCTCGGCGTGTGCATGATGTACGCGTCCGAAGTGTAGTTGTCGTAGTGGATGTTAGCGGCGATCTCGCGGGTATTGGGAACAAACGCCACCTCGAGCCCTTGCTCCTCGGCGCACACGTAGTCGGATTGCCAGTTGTCGCCGATATGCAAAATGGTTTTGTCCGGGTACTCCTTTTGGAGCAATTTGTACATATTGCCGCTTCCTTTGAGTTTGCCCGTCTCGGAGGAAACGAACAGCTTGTCCCAACCGTCGATGCCGTTGGCTTGGAGCAAGCGGAGCAAATAGGGTCTTTCGTAATAGGTGTCGGTGGTGACGATCACCGTTTTGCCGACCGCTTGGGCAAAGCGCAACAAGTCCATACCGCCCTCTCTCGGACGGCACAACTCCATATCCAACTCCTCTTCGTAGTTTTGCAGGCGTTTCGCCACGGTAAGCGACACGTCGTACAGCCGAGCAAACGCCTCGTATATTTGGGTAAGGGTGCAATCCTCTATTTGGGGATCGGCGGCGTGGATCTCCTCTCGACAAATGCGCTCGGCGTCCTTGCGCTTGGATACAAAGTCCACGATCCCTTGTCGTTTGAGGTGGTCGGCATAGCGGATCGCCAAGAAAGAAAACGCGTCGTCGGGGGAGAGGAAGGGGCGCACCAACAAAGTGTCGAACAAGTCGAAAGACACCACGTCCGTCTTGGGATCGCGGATCCGTCCTCTCAGTTTTTCGGCAAAATGCTGATTGCTCTGCCACGTGGTGCGAATGTCGTAAAAATAAAAGTCGTCGGGGTGGGACAGTTCCAGTTGGGTCTTGTCAAACCCTTTGAGCAACAAGTCGCGATACTTGGGGTTGTCGTACACCCCGCGAGCGTACAAAATGTTGCAGTGAATGCGGAAGTTACGATCCTTGTATCGTTCAAAAGAGTCTTTGTAGCGCTCGTAAACCCCGTGTTTTTTCAAAAACGCCTCGAAAAAGCGGAACACTCGCGAGATGTCGTCGATATGTTTGGCGATGCGCTCCATCGAAATGCTCGCGCTGGTGGACGCTTGCTCGTTGCGGAAGTAAAAATAAGCGTCGTGATCGGAAAACGCCATGCGCCGAGCATAGTAATACAGCACCGCCGAGTAGGCGATATCTTCCGCCATGATGAGGTGTTTGTCGATGGCGTCGTATTCGGGGCGCGCTTTGCGCCACAGTTCCATCGAGTACAATTTGTTCCACACCGTGTGCCAAGCGAAGTCGTACCCTTCGTCGTCCATAAAGACGTCCATGATGGCGTCCCCGACCAAGGTGGGGCGATGGAAGCAAAGGGACGCGTAGTTGTTTTCGATATAGTAATCTTTGCCGTTGTGCTGTACCGTGTTGGCGAGCACCATGTCCGCTTTTTCTTCCTCGGCTTTTTGTACGAGCAGTCGGATCCAATCCATGGAGATGGTGTCGTCCGAGTCCACAAAGCAAATATAGTCGCCCGTGGCTACGTCGGCACCCGCCAGTCTGGCGTGAAACAGTCCGCGGTTACGGTCGTAGGTGACCAATTTGACGCGGGGGTCTTTTTGGGCAAATTGCTCGATGATGGAGACGGAGTCGTCGGGGCTGGCGTCGTTGACGCAAATGATTTCCAAACGGGGATAGGTTTGTTGACAAATGCTCGTCAAACAAGCCGGCAGATATTCATGCGTGTTATAAACGGGGACGACGACGGAGACAAGTGGTGATACGTTCATGATAACTCCTCTATATTGCGCTCCTTTAGGAGTATCCCCTTAGTAGCGCACACGTAAACATATCATACCAAACAAATCCGAGTATGTCAAGAGTTGGCGTCCGCAAGAAGGTCCTCCGGCTCTTTGGGAGCGGTGGCTTTGAGCCAGCGGGCGCGGCGGACGAGGTGGGAGACGATCATGACGAGAGCGCAAAAGAGCGCGCCCAAAAGGAAGCCCGAAAAGTTGATCAAGGCGTCCTCGAAACTGCCGTAACGCCCCGCGGTGATCTCGGGAAGCTGCAAAAACTCGCCGAGTAGGGAAGTAAATACGCCGATGACTATGGTGGCGGGGGCGATCATAAAGCGGTGACGGCGATAGGCAAACCACATAAGACCCAAGGCGCAAAAGCCTAAGGCGGCGTTGCCCATAAAGTGCCCCAATATCTTGCGCACCCACTTGACGAAGTTGCCGATAAGGGTGCATTTGACCCGATACGACCCGCTAAGCGAGGGGTCGAGCACGCTGGTGGCGGTGATGGTCACGTTGCCGAAGCGGTGTACGGTCACCTGCCCTTTTTCGTCCACTTCGGCGATCTTGGGGTCGGAGGACGACCAAGTCACGCTGTCCCCGCCCGAGGTGTAAAACCCGACCGCTTGCACGTAATAGCGGGTAGTGGTATCCATGCCCGCTTTTTCGGGACCCACCACGTTGATGGCGGTGGGGTTGACCCTTCGGACGGACACGTTGACGACGTAACGGAAAGAGGGGTCGTAGAGATTGGTGACCTCGATCTTACCCTTGCCTTCGGCAATTCCTTGCATCGATCCGGACAGGGACGTCTTGACGATCTTGGGGGTCAGCGAGCGATATTGCGGTACAAACGTCGCCCCCTCTTGGGCGGTCACTTGCAAGGTATATTGGTGTCCGTACAGCAAATTCGTCGACGCCGCTTTGCCCCCGATATCCACGTATACGGCAAGGTCGGTGGGTGCAACGAACGGCGCGTCCAAGATGGTGACAGGGTACTCGTGACGGAACCCGTCGCGGGAAGCGACGAGACGGGTCTCTCCCGCCTTGAGGGCGCAAAAGCCCAAATCGCCGAAGTAAAAATACTCCTCGTCCCACTCCCATTCGCACCAAATAAAGGTGCTGGGTTTGTCTTGATCCGTCTCCCCGTCCACTATGGGATAGCACACGGGGTAGAGGACGGTGTACAAGTTGATCTCAGACGGGATATCCGCCGCAAAATCGTTGGGCGGGGGAGCGCAGGTGAGGGCGATACGCCTTTCCACGTCGGTGGACATGGCGGAACGTGCGACGATGGTCACGCCCGCGTATTGGTGGAAGGTGACCACGCCCTTGTCGTCCACCGTGGCGGCGTCCCCGTTGCTCGACGACCACTTGAGGGTGGGGTCGGTGGCGTTGGACGGGTAAACGGACGGATTGAGCGGGTAGGGTACTCCCAGTTGGGGTTCTCCTTCGGGCGAAAAGCCGATGGACGATACCACGACCGTGCCCGTATTCACCGCAAAAGTGGTCACCACCTTGTCGGCGACTTGCTGTCCGGTGGCTGCCGAACTGGAACCGCCTTTGACGTTTTCCACCACCAAAACGGTCGCCACCACCGCAAAAAGAACGGCGAACACAATGGCGCCGATCGTGCGGAACAGGGGTTTGATGGGGGGTGTTTTGATCTTAGCGGCGGTACTCATATCTTATTTTATCACAAATTGTTTTGCGTGTGCAACGGGGAAGGGCGTATTCCGTGCAAAAAAATCTAACGATTTTTGGTGATAAGGCTTGCTTGGGGGTATGCCGATTTGGTACAATGTTGATAATAACCGTTTGACAAAGGAGGACTTATGGCTCACTACTGCGATCAACCGTCGAGGACTTTCAGCGAATATCTGCTCATTCCGGGCTACACGGACGAAAACTGCATCCCCCAAAACGTGGATCTTAGGACGCCCTTGGTCAAGTTCCGCCAAGGAGAAACGAGCGCCATCACCCTCAATATCCCCTTGACCAGCGCCATCATGCAATCGGTCAGCAACGATACCATGGCGATCGCGCTTGCCAAAGAGGGAGGGCTCAGCTTTATCTATGGGGCGCAAACCCCCGAAAACCAAGCCGAAATGGTGCGCCGCGTCAAAAAGTACAAGGCGGGCTACGTCATCTCGGACAGCAACGTCCGTCCCGACGACACCTTGGCGGACGTGTTGGCGTTGGTCGAAAGGCAGGGGCACAACACGGTGGCGGTCACCTCGGACGGCTCTCCCAACGGGGTGTTGATGGGCATCGTCACTTCGCGCGATTATCGCGTCAGCCGCATGAATCCCTCGGACAAAGTGGCGACCTTTATGACGCCTTTGTCCAAGTTGGTGGTGGCGGACGAGTCCACCACCCTTACCGAAGCCAACGACATCATTTGGGAAAACAAACTCAATTCCCTGCCTTTGGTGGACAAAGAGGGTAGGCTCGCCTACTTCGTGTTCCGCAAAGACTATTCTTCCCACAAGGAAAACCCCAACGAGATCCTGGATCATAACAAACGCTATCTGGTCGGCGCGGGTATCAATACGCTCGACTACGAAAAGCGGGTGCCCCTTTTGTTGGAAGCGGGCGCGGACGTGTTGTGTATCGACAGTTCGGAAGGGTACACCGTGTGGCAAAAACGCACCTTGGACTACATTCGCTCCCACTACGGCGACAAGGTCAAAGTGGGCGCGGGCAACGTGGTGGACCGCGACGGATTTTTGTTCCTTGCCGAGGCGGGCGCCGACTTCGTCAAAGTGGGTATCGGCGGGGGCAGTATCTGTATCACCCGCGAGCAAAAGGGTATCGGTCGCGGACAAGCCAGCGCGGTCATCGAGGTGGCGGCGGCTCGCGACGAATACTTCCGCAAGACGGGGGTGTATATCCCCATCTGTTCGGACGGGGGCATCGTGCACGACTACCACATGACCTTAGCATTGGCGATGGGCGCCGACTTTTTGATGTTGGGTCGCTACTTCGCCCGTTTTGACGAAAGTCCCACCGAAATTATCAACGTGGGCGGCGCTTATTACAAAGAATATTGGGGCGAGGGGTCCAACCGCGCCCGCAACTGGCAACGCTACGACTTGGGCAGCAAAACGGGGTTGAGTTTTGAAGAGGGCGTGGATAGCTACGTGCCTTACGCCGGCGCTCTCAAAGACAACGTCGCCAAGAGTTTGTACAAGGTGCGTTCCACCATGTGCAACTGCGGCGTGACCTCGATCGAGCAGCTGCATCGCGACGCCAAGATGACTTTGGTGTCCGCCACTTCCATCGTGGAAGGGGGCAGTCACGACGTGATCCTCAAGAGCAATACCCGCAACAATTAGGAGGCAATATGGCATATTTGACCGATATAGAGATAGCGCAGCGGCACGAGATGCTGCCCATCGACGAGATCGCAAAGGTGGCGGGGATCCCCGCCGATATGTTGGAGCATTACGGCCGTTACAAAGCCAAGGTCGATCTGTCCTTGGCGTACCGCGAGCCCCAAGCCAAATTGGTGCTCGTCACCGCCATCAACCCCACGCCCGCCGGCGAGGGCAAAACCACCGTCACCATCGGTTTGGCGGACGGCTTGCGCCGCATCGGCAAAAAGAGTATCGTCGCTTTGCGCGAGCCGAGTTTGGGTCCCGTGTTCGGGCTCAAAGGGGGCGCGACGGGGGGCGGCTACAGCCAAGTGGTGCCCATGGAAGACATCAACCTGCACTTTACGGGGGATTTCCACGCCATCGGCGCCGCCAACAACCTGCTCGCCGCCATGTTGGACAACCACATCCACCAAGGCAACGAGTTGGATATCGATTTGGACAACATCGTGTGGACGCGTTGCGTGGATATGAACGACCGTCAGTTGCGTACCATCGAGTCAGGACTAGGCGGCAAAGCCAACGGCGTGCCCCACAAAGACCATTTTTGCATTACCGTCGCAAGCGAAGTGATGGCGGTGCTGTGCTTGGCGTCCTCGATCGCGGATCTCAAACAACGGTTGGGACGCATCGTGGTCGCTTACAACAAGCAGGGCGAGCCCGTGACCGCGCACGACTTGCACGCCGAGGGCGCGATGGCGGTATTGCTCAAAGACGCCATCAAACCCAACCTTGTGCAGACCTTGGGCGGCACGCCCGCGCTGGTGCACGGCGGTCCCTTTGCCAATATCGCGCACGGTTGCAACTCGGTGTTGGCGACCCGCACGGCGATGGCGTTGGGCGAGTATGCGGTCACCGAGGCGGGCTTCGGCGCCGACTTGGGAGCCGAAAAGTTTTTGGATATCAAATGCCGCATGGCGGGCTTGACCCCCTCGGCGGTGGTGTTGGTCGCGACCGTTCGCGCCCTCAAATTGCACGGGGGAGCGGACAAGGCGGAACTGGCGAAAGAGGATTTGGACGCTTTAAGTAGGGGCTTGCCCAACCTGTTGCGCCACGTCCACAACCTGCAGGACGTGTACCGACTTCCCACCGTGGTCGCCCTCAATCACTTCGTCAGCGACGCCCCCGCCGAATTGGCGCTGGTGCAAAAGTCGCTCGAAGGCGTTTGCCCGGTGGTCTTGGCGGACGTGTGGCTCAAAGGTGGCGAAGGCGCCGAGGAGTTGGCGCGCAAGGTGGTCGAACTCTCCCAAAGCCCTTCCCGCTTCCGCTTCTCTTACCAACTGGACGAAGGGGGCATCGAGGACAAGATCCGCGCCCTTGCCACCCGTATCTACGGGGCGAAGGACATCGCGTTGGGCGAGGGGGTCAAAGAACAGATCGCCCGCTTGGAAAAGGACGGCTGCGGCAACCTTCCCATCTGCGTCGCCAAGACCCAGTACAGTTTTTCGGACAACGCCAACCTGTTGGGCGCGCCCGAGGACTTTACGGTGGCGGTCAGAGGGGTCAAAGTGTCCCAAGGCGCGGGATTCGTGGTGGTGTACACGGGCAAGATCATGACTATGCCCGGGCTTCCCAAAGAGCCCGCCGCCAATCGCATCGACATCGACCCCGATGGGGTAGTGTCGGGACTGTTTTGAGGTGAAATATGATACTGTTAGACGGCAAACAAACGGCAAAAGCCGTAAGAGAGAAGATCAAAATCTGCGCCCAAGAGGCGATGGCTAAGTGGGGCGACCCCATTACGTTGGCGGTGATACTGGTCGGGGAAGACCCCGCCAGTCAAGTGTACGTGGGCAACAAGATCAAAGGTTGCGCCCAAGTGGGATTCGAGTCCCGCAAGGTGGTGCTGCCCGAGACGGCGAGCCAAGAGGAAGTCGCCGCGTCTATCCGCGCCCTCAACGCCGACCCCTCGGTACACGGGGTGCTGTTGCAGCTGCCTCTGCCCAAGCATCTCGACGAGCAGGCGTTGCTCGCCTTGATCGACCCCGACAAGGACGTGGACGGACTGCATATCGTACAGCGGGGCAGACTGTTTTGCGGCTTGCCTTCTCTACTCCCTTGCACCCCCTTTGGGATCATGAAACTGTTGGAGACCTACGGGATCGATCCCGCGGGCAAGCGCGCGGTCGTGATCGGGCGCAGTAATTTGGTGGGCAAACCCTTGGCGATGATGCTCCTCAACGCCAACGCCACCGTGACCGTGTGCCACAGCCGCACCCTCGATCTACCCTCGGTGACCAAAGAGGCGGATATCCTCGTCGCGGCGGTGGGCAAACCCAACTTTGTGACGGCGGACATGGTCAAAGAAGGGGCGATCGTCATCGACGTGGGCATCAACCGCGTGGACGGCAAATTGGTGGGAGACGTCGATTACGACGAGGTCGCCCCCAAGTGTTCGTATATCACTCCCGTGCCGGGCGGCGTGGGACCCATGACCGTGACCATGTTGCTCGCCAACACCCTGAAGGCGTACGAAAACGTACACGCGATTGCCGCGCAATGATATAGGCAAAGCCTATGATATACCCTTGGGGATATGATATAGACCTTCGGTCAATGATATACGGCTACGCCGCATGATATACGACCTACGGCCGTATTGCGGATAAAATCGAATAGATGGACTATTTGTCAAATCAAATAGACACCAAAATATCCCTCGAGGACTCGTCCCCGAGGGATATATCATATTCGAGCGCCGCTCGAATATATCATACCGCTTTGCGGTATATCATAGGCGCAGCCTATCTCATTGTGTCGAAGGCACTACTTGCCCGATACGCCCAGTTTGCGCACCACCACCGAGGGGCAGCACACGCCGGACGGCAGGGACTTGCTGTCCGAGCCCACGGCGATCACGTCCCCAAAGAGGGACAACAGGTTGCCCGATACGGTCACGATATCCAACGCGCGATCCTTTTTGCCGTCCTTGATGAGGAAGCCGGTGGATTGCAGGGAGAAGTTGCCGCTTTGGGGGTTGAGCCCCGCGTGCAAGCCTTGTACTTCGGTGATGTACACGCCGTCGCCCACTTCGGCAAACAATTCCTCTTGGCTCTTTTTGCCGGGACGCAACACGAGGTAGGGAGAGCTAACGCCCACCGAAGAGCCGCGGCGATAGCCGTTGCCGGTGGATTGCACCCCCTCTTTGGCGGCGGTGGTCAGATTGTACAAATAAGTGTTGAGCACGCCGTTTTTGACGATGGGTTTGTTGCTTGTCGCCACGCCTTCGTCGTCAAACCAACGAGCGAACAAACTCTTGTCCAAAGGTCTGTCCTCGATGGTGACTTTGCTCGACGCCACCTTTTGACCCAATTTGCCGATGAGCAAGCTGGACTTCTTTTGCACTTCCTCGGCGGAGGCGTAATTGCAAAACACTTTGAGCAAGCTCGCCACCACGGACGGCGCCAGCACGGTCTTGTACTTGCCCGATTCGCAGGGTTCGCCGCCCAGTTGCGCCACCGTGTTTTCCACCACTTTGCGCGCCAATTCCTCTTCGTCCAATTCGTCGAAGTCGTTGCCGAACTTCATTTCGTAGTTGGATTTGACTTGTCCGTTTTCTTGCGCCACGGCGGCGCCATAGGTCACGAAGTAGTTGGACTTGCTGTGCAAATCGAGCCCCTTGGAGTTGAGCAGCAGCACTTCCTCGCTCGACTCGGAGTAAGCTACCGCCTCCACCTCGACGATACGGGGATCGCCCGCTTTGATCGCGGCTTCCAATTTGTGCATTTTGTCCAATTTGGTCTGGAAGGGGATATCGTGGAGCGCCTTGTTGAAGCTGGACACCTTTTTGTAGCGAGGAGACCCCTCGAAGATGACGATGGGATCCTCGTTTTCGATCACTTTGGCGTTTTGGACGATCTCTTTGACCAAATACGCGCACTTTTCTTTGCTGAAAGTGTCGCAGCTGGCGGCGCCCGCTTTGCCGTGGAGCAGTCCTCTGGCGTACACGTTTTGGGAGTCGTTGTTTTCGTAAGCGACTACCTCGCCGTGGAACAGTTGGAAGGATAGGGAAGTGGAGCGGTTGATGTACAACTCGGCTTCCTCCAACCCCGCCTCTTTTGCCATTTTGAAAAACAGATCGTACTTCATAGTTTGAGTTCTCCTCCTCTGCCGCCGACGGTGATCTCGCTCACCCTCAAAGTGGGTTGCCCCACGTTGGTGCGAATGCTACCGCTCGCGGCGCCGCACATACCTTGTCCCAATTCCAGATCGTTGGCGACCATATCGATCTTTTGCAGTATCTCGTTGCCCTTGCCGATCAAGGTCGCGCCCTTGACGGGCTCGCAGATCTTGCCGTCGCGAATGATATACGCTTCCGAGCAACCGAAGTTGAATTCGCCCGTGGTGGGGTCGACCGAGCCGCCGTTGAAGCCCACGGCGTACAGTCCCAACTTGGTGGCGGCGATGATCTCCTCTTTGGTGGACTTGCCATTTTCGATATAGGTGTTGCTCATACGCGAGGTGGGACAATAGCGGTAGTTTTGCCTGCGGCAAGCGCCGTTGCCCTCACGCCCCATGCGGCGACCGTTGAAGTCGTCCACCATGTAGTCCACCAAGATACCGTCTTTGATGAGTTGACGTTTGGATCCCAAGTTGCCCTCGTCGTCGATGTCGATGGAGCCCCAAGCCCCGGGAATGGTGCTGTCGTCCACCGCGCTGACCACCTTGCTGGCGATGGGTTTGCCGTACATCCCGTTAAAGCAGCTCAAGCCCTTGGCGATAGCCGACGCTTCCAAGGGGTGTCCGCACGCCTCGTGGAACAGCACGCCGCCCCAACCGTTGCCGATGACGACGGGCATACGACCCGAGGGACATTCGGCGGCGGTCAACATGAGTAGCGCCTTGTTGGCGGCTTTGAGCGCGGTGTCTTTGGGGGTGACTTTGGTGCGGAAATAGGAAATATCCTGTTGCGCGCCCGGTCCCTCGTACGCCGACTCGAATCCGTTTTGATCGGCGGCGATGACTTGATACATCATACGGCCGAACTCGCTGTCCCGCTTGAACCACTTGCCCTTGCTGTTAAATACCGCCACGAAGCGATGATTGTTGAGGAAGGTGCCGGTGTAGCGCACGATGCGTGGATCGCCAAGATCGGCAATGGCTTGGGTGCCCTCGCGGATGAGGGCGATCTTGTCTTCTTTGGAGACGTCGTCGTAACTATGTACGACGGGGTTGCGGTTTTTGGCGCGGATCTGGGTGAGGTCTTCCACCGAGAGTACTCTCTCCCCGTTAAAGCGGTTTGCCAGCGAGCCCGCCAAGCCGATCAACCCCTTGCGGGTGAGGTCGTTGGTGTAGCCGTACACGCTCTCGTTGCCTCGGAGCAAACGGATCCCCACGCCTTGGGTGGAGTTGGAGCTCGAGCGTTCTACTTTGTTGTTTTCGATCTCCACCGAATAGGCGGTCGAATCCTCGTAGAATATCTCGGCGTAGTCCGCTCCCGAACGCAAAGCTTCGTTAAGGACGTCTATCGCTAATTTTTTACTGATCATGCGTATCCTCCATAAAAAGGTTTTTCTTCATTATACCATATCAAAAAAACAAAAAACAAATCCGCTCGCCCCCATCTCGCAAAAAAAGTGTGAAAAATGTGGAAAAATCGGGGGGGGGGGGGGGTACTTGAAAAAAAAAAAAACGCGGAGGAGAATAAAAATATAGAAAGGCGAATGATACGCATTTAAGTGGATATGACCCACGCTTTTCGTTTATTTTCGCCCGCGTGCGTTAAGGAGAAAAAATGAAAAAAAGATTTTGTTTGTCGTTGATCGTCGCGTTGCTTGTCGCCCTCGCTCTGTGCGTGGGACTTTGCGGATGCAAGACGTCCGATACCCACACGTATTCCGTTTTTCAGAAAGAAGTCGATGAAGTATGGAACGCGGTGTCGCAACAAGAGGCTTTGCGTTTTGACGTGCGCATGATCGTCGCCGGGGAGCAGTCCCCTTCGTTGCTTAACGCGACGATACGGCAAAAGGGAGAATACGGACCTTGGGCGAGGGTGCAAGTCGGGCAAAAAGAGTATATTTTGTGGGATGATTCGGTCTGGGAGCCGGTGGGCGATACGTGGCGGCACACGGACCTTGACTCCTTGACTGCCGACGGTAGCGCGGTAATGTCCCTTGACGAAACGCTCGACCTTGTTCCGGCAGGCGACTTCGACCTGCCGTATCGACTCACGCGCACCGAGGAGGACGAGGAAACGCTAAAGTACAGATACCAATTTGAGGCGAACGACTGGGCAAGTCTCTTTGCGCTGATCGGCGGGTTTGACGCGGAGATCGCGTCGATGAAAGACGAGTTAGCCGCTTTGGGCTATGACGTAAGCATATCCGGACTCTATGTGGAGCTTACCGTCAAACGGGGGCAGTTGACCGAGTTGACTTGCGGCTATACGATGGCGGTGGCACTCGGACCAAAATCGTCGGACGACGATAACGTCCAAATGATACCCGTGCAGCTTATCATGGCCTGCGATTATCCCGAGGAATGCGTCCTGCCGAGCGCCATGGTCGAATTGGCGAACGATAATGCTCGCCCCTTGCAACAGGTACCTCTGTGCGTTAAGAGCGTGAGAGATACTATTCGTCCCACCAAGGAAAAGCCCTCCCAGTACAACGTCGTGGACGGAGTAGAGGTGTCGGTCTACAACGATAAACGCGACGCTTGCGTCGTGGGTAGTAGGTTGTGGGCGGTCGATTATAAAACTGTGCGGGTGTATGCGTTGCCGGGCATGAGCGAGTGGTCAATTTGGAACTCAACCGTGCCGTTAGTCTCAAAAGTTTGAGCCCGGATCTGGTCGCTTTGTGTTTGCAGGGCAACACGTTTGAGGTGTACAGCGCCGTAAGTTACCGGTTGTTGTTACGCAGAAACGGTACGCCATTGTGTGCCGACGAACATTACGTTTACTATGCCAAACAAGGTGCGGGGGTTTGGCGGTGTATCGCATAGCCCGTGATACGGGTGCGGAAACGCCGATATGTCGTCCCCAAGAGATCCCGTCGGGTTATAGCGTAGACGGAGGCGTCGTGTTGCAAGACGGACACTCGGCATGGCGTTTTGACCAAGACGGAAGCGAGAGCTATTGCGTCGCCCTTCCTTTAGGCGGCGTGTGGCTCAACACCGTCGATTCCCTCGTCAACGTCTAGCAGGGCAAACGATTGGACTTCGTCACGGGCATAGTGGGCGATCGGGATCGTTGTGAATACGTCATTCCCGAGGGGAAAGGCACCGTCTTGGACTGCCTTGCCGTTATGGGCGACTTGGACGTGATCCGGCTTGACGTCACGGGGGTCGGTGCGCGGCACTTCGTATATAACCGCACGACCGATACGCTCGGCAGGCAGTTGCCTGTTACTTGCACCCAATACGTTTATCTCGACCAACATTATTTTGTGGGTATAGCAAGCGGCAAGATCATCGTCGTTTGGCACTAATCGCCGACGTTTATTTCGGCGTCGGCGCAAATCAATTTGTACATTATAGACTGTTATCCGATCGATAAAGGAGGATCGATATGAAAACGAGACGTATCGCAGTAGCCCTCGTCGTTTGCATTGCGCTGCTTGTCGCCCTCGCTTTGTGCGTGGGACTTTGTGGATGCAAATCCGACGAAGAAAAACGACAGGAAGAGTACCAAGGGTATTTCGACGAGATCAATGAGTCCATGCAAAAAGTGTTTGAGCAGGAACAGATCTCCATGAAAATGAAGCTGACGGCAACGGGAGACGACGGCAAAAGCGATCCCGTTACTTCGTCGTTGACGGTGGTGCAAATGGACTCTTTCGTCAGTGAGTTCGGTACGCCGTGCGAGCGGCTTCGTATAGGGGGCGTTCCCTTGTATGCGTTCGAGGACTTTTTGATCGCGCAGTCGGGACGGGAGATCAAGACCGTCTCTTGGGACGAGGTGCCGTCTTATCTGAGACCAACGGCAAAAGAAACGATGGACAAACAGATCGTCGACCCCTTGTATGAAATGCCGGACAATATCCACTGCACGATGACCAAACGACAACAACAAAACGAAGTCACGTATACGTTGGCTTTCGATTCGTTGATCGAAGACGTTTTGGCGATGATGGACGAGGACGTAAGGGCGGAAGTCAAAAAGGCGTTTGCGGACGTTAAAGTCAATGCCGATTGCCAAGTGTCGTTCGTCGTGACGGACGGGCTTTTGACGTTACAGCAAATCACCGCATGCGCGGACATCGACGACACCAAAGTGACGTTGACTTCCGCCGTGACGTTTGAGTATGACGCCGACCCCGTTATTTCCGACAGCGTGCGTACCGAATATCAACTGGCTATGGGGACGCTCCACTTCGTCGAGAGGGTCACCCCCGCCGAAGAGGGGGTGGGCTTACCCCTCGCCGACGGCGGTCGCGGCGAAAAAAAGTATGAGTTGGGAAAGGTGATTTCTCCCCTCAACACGGTCTTCCGTAACGACCGATATCTCTTGATGGCGTCTTACGACAAGATCGTGGCTTACGACCTCGACACGTTGACGATGGCGTATACAGCCGATCTTCGCAAAAAGAGTACTGTAAGCGCATGCGGCGACGGATACGTTGCGGTGCGTTTCGTCGACTTGCCCTTTTTGGGATACGAGATCTATTCGGTGGCGGACGGGTCCTTCGTTTGCCGCGTGGCGGACAGACCGCTCGCGCTGACGCAAGATCATCTCTTTTACGTGCATGAACAAGCGGTCGGCAAAAGCAGAGAAAAAGAAATGCAGGTCAAAGTCCTTGACCGCAACACCAAAGAGGAAGTTACGGTGGATACTTTGCCCCAGCACAAATGGTTGGGTACCCCCGTCGCGTACGTGCTCGATCAAGAAAAGGTTTTATTCGTCTCCATCTCCCGTTACAGCGGGCCCAACGCCTATTACGGCTTCGATCTGACCACGGGCGAATTGCTGTACAACGAAAGGGCTTCTTGGCGCAATTCGTGGGAGAACGTGGACGGGGATATGGTGCAAGCCTACCCGGGTGGTTGGCGGTATCGCAACGGCGCCATGGTGCGCACCGCCGAAAAGATCGCCGTTGACGTGAAGACGGGGGTCGGCAGTCAATACGTCGCGCCCAAATACCCGCCCCTCACCGTCGGAGACAAGCAGTACGAACACGCACGCACGGCAGCGGACGTCGGAAGATATGCGGTCGTGACTTTGCACGATACGGACGGTTTCGGATACTTTTATTTGTTTGACAAGCAAGAGCAAAAGTATCTCTGCCGTTTGGATGACGATTACGGCGAGGGTTTGATGTTGGACGAGGATACCATATTCTTGTTCGGGGCGTATTTCGCCGGGCTGATAGAACTGAATTGACGGACGTTTTTAAGTCCAAACAAAAATCCTTCGCCCGAGGACGGACGAAGGATTTTTGGTATAAGTCGGGCTATACCCCTTGATCGTGATCTTCGGGACGGCGATGTTTGCGCTCCTCTTGGGGGAGGGGTTCGTCGCCCGCCATAGCGGCTTGATCCAAGCCGATCATGTCTTTGACGATCAAATTGTCGTCCTGTTTGTGCGCCGAGAACTTGCGCATGATCACGAACTTGTTGCCCAAGAAGCTGACGACGAACGCCGCGATGCCCGCGACCATTTGGGCGATGAGGTTGTAGATGGCGACCACGATGCCGGTGGCGTCAGGATCCGCTTTGGCAAAAGCGCCCGTGATACCGCCGCCGATCGCGGTCTGCATCAAGATGATGAGCACCGCCATCACGGTATAGGCGATGGCGCGGAAAACCACGTGATCTTTGACGTTGAAGGTCTTTTTGCGGTTGAGGATAAAGGTCAAAGCCTGTCCTGCGAACGATCCCACCAAAAAGCCGATGAACTCGCCCAAGCCCTTTTCGGTATAGTCGAAGATAAACCACTCGAACGGGGAGGACATATTGGGATCCGCCGCTCTCAAAATGATGGGCAACACCAAGGTGATGATCATCTGAGAGACGCCGCAGATCAGACTGAACAGGAAAAATAACACCATTTGACGGATGTTTTCGTGCGTTTTGATGTAGTGGATCAATTTTTTGATGCCCTTGAGTTGCTCTTGGGGGGCTTGTTGTTCTTGGGGCGTTTGCTCCGCTTGCTCCTCTTGGGGGGCTTTGACTTCCTCTTCCATAGTCTGCTCCTTAACGTGGGATAGTCCCATTATAAAACAATCGCGCGGGCACTGTCAATAGCCAAAACGACCTCTTGCGCACCACCTTAGCGCGGTTTGAGGGGTCGGGAGCGTAGAAAAGGTTATCCACTTGTCAACATTAACAAAAATTAATAATTTGCCTTTATCACCAATTTGACTACCAAAAAAGGCTGTGTTACAATGTCTTGTGCTTGTAGGAAGTACAAGTATGTATCATAATGCATTGAGGTGTACTTGTGTCTACGGGCGTCAATGATTTAATTGCTAGTAACCCCGATCGACTTGTCGGGCTGAAACAGGTCGTGAGAGGTATTGCCGACGGCAGTGTATGGTGTGTCATAGTGTCGTTGGATTGTGACGATTTTGTCAAACAAAAGGTGGAGGAAGCCATCGGCAACCGCCAAGTGGGGCTCAAATACTTCGATACCAAGTCGAAGTTGGGCGCCTTGGTGGGGATCGAGGTGCCCGCCGCCGTAGTGGGACTGCTTCGTCACGACTAGACGTTGAGCGACCTCAGGGTTGGTGGAAGCTCATCCGATTATCTTAACAAGGAGGAAAACAAATGCCAACAATCAATCAGTTAATTAGGCACGGTAGAGAAAAGCAAACCAAGAAGACCATGTCTCCTATTTTGCAAAAGTGTCCCCAAAGGCGCGGCGTGTGCTTGTCGGTGACCACGACTACCCCCAAGAAACCTAACTCGGCTATGCGTAAGATCGCACGTGTCCGCTTGTCCAACGGCATGGAAGGTACCGTCTATATCCCCGGTATCGGCCACAACCTGCAAGAGCACAGCGTCGTGTTGATCCGTGGCGGACGTGTCAAGGACTTGCCCGGTGTTCGTTACCATATCGTGCGTGGCACTTTGGATACGGCAGGCGTTGCAAAACGTATGCAAGCCCGTTCCAAGTACGGCGCAAAACGGCCTAAATAATCATCAATCGGATGACCGAATCAACTAATTTATAGGAGGAATTACTATGCCAAGAAGAGGCGGCGTTCCTAAGCGCGAAGTATTGCCGGATCCTATCTACCACGACAAGGTTGTCACCAAGTTGATCAACCAAATCATGTACGACGGTAAAAAGGGTGTTGCCGAGCAGATCGTGTACGGAGCATTTAATATTATCGAAGAAAAAATGGGCACCGATCCCCACGAGGTCTTTTTGAAGGCTTTGGAGAACGTGATGCCCCAAGTGGAAGTCAAAGCGCGTCGTGTGGGCGGCGCTACCTATCAAGTGCCTATCGAGATCCGTCCCGAACGTAGACAAACTCTGGGCATCAGATGGTTGGTCGCCTTTATGCGTAAGCGCAGCGAGCGCACCAGCGACGCAAAATTGGCCGGCGAATTGATGGACGCCTACAACGGTGTGGGCTCTACCGTCAAGAAGAAGGACGAAATGCATCGTATGGCGGACGCAAACAAGGCGTTTGCACACTATCGCTATTAGTTTTGAGAGGAGCGAGTCATGAGAGAACACGCGCTTGACAGCATCAGAAATATCGGGATCATGGCTCACATCGACGCGGGCAAAACCACCACGTCCGAACGTATCTTGTTCTTTACGGGCAAGATCCGCAAAGAGGGCGAGGTGCACGACGGCGCCGCTACCATGGACTGGATGGTACAGGAGCAGGAGAGAGGTATCACCATCACTTCCGCCGCCACCACCGTCTTTTGGAAGGGCGCGATGATCAACGTCATCGACACTCCCGGGCACGTGGACTTCACCGTCGAGGTGGAGCGGAGCCTCAGGGTGTTGGACGGAGCCGTCGCCGTGTTTTGCGCCAAAGGCGGCGTAGAGCCCCAAAGCGAGACGGTATGGAGACAGGCGGAACGCTACGGCGTGCCCCGCATCGCGTTCGTCAACAAGATGGACGTGGAGGGTGCCAATTTCCTGCGCGTCGTCGACATGATGCACTCCCACCTCAAAGCCAACGCTCATCCCATCGAGTTGCCCATCGGCAGCGCCAAAGAGTTCAGAGGTCTCATCGACTTGGTCAGCATGAAAGCGATCATGTTTAACGAGGACGGAGACCGCGATCCCCAACCCCCTATCGACATCCCCGACGATCTCAAAGAGTATGCGGACAAGTATAGGTCGGAATTGGTGGAGGCGGTGTGCGATCTCGACGACGACTTGATGGAAAAATACCTCATGGAGGAGCCCATCTCCGAACAAGAGATCAAAGCTGCCATTCGCAAGGGCGTGATCGCCAACAAATTCGTGCCCGTGTTGTGCGGTACGGCATTCCGCAACCGCGGTATTCTCAAATTGTTGGACGCCATCGTGGAGTACCTGCCTTCTCCCGCCGACATCGGCGAGACCAAGGGCGTGGATCCCAAGGACAGCGAAAAGGTACTCGTCCGCAAGTGCCAAGACGACGAGCCCTTCTCGGCTTTGGCTTTTAAGATCATGACCGATCAATACGGCAAATTGGTCTTCACCCGCGTCTATTCGGGTGTGGTCAAGGTGGGCGACGTGATCCTCAACGCCAACAAGGACAAAAAGGATCGCGTTATGCGCATATTGCGTATGCACGCCAACGAGCGCAAAGATATAGAGGAATTGCGCGCGGGCGACATCGGCGTCATCGTCGGACTAAAAGAAGTGACGACCGGCAATACTCTGTGCGACCCCCGTCACCCCATCGCTTTCGGGCAGATCACCTTTGCGGAACCCGTGGTACGACAGGCCATCGAACCCAGGACCAAAGCCAGCAAGGACAAGATGGTCTACGCTTTCGAGCGATTGGCGGAGGAGGACCCCACTTTCCGCACCTACGTGGACAAGGAGACGGGGCAGACCATCATCGCCGGTATGGGCGAGTTGCACTTGGAGATCATCGTGGATCGTCTCAAACGCGAGTTTAAGGTGGAGGCGGATATCGGCTCTCCTCAAGTCAGCTATCGCGAGAGATTGGTCAAGGCGGTCACCGTGGAAGGCAGACAGGTCAAGCAATCGGGCGGCAAGGGTCAATTTGCCCAAGCCAAAGTGGTGTTTACGCCGCTTGCTCCCGGTAGCGGCGTGACCTATCAAAGCCACATCGTGGGCGGCGTGATTACCCGAGAGTACACCGAAGCCACCAAGAAGGGTATCGACGACGCGAGGTTCAACGGCAACTACGGTTACGAGGTGTTGGACTTCGACGCGGATATCGTGGACGGCGCTATGCACGAGGTGGATAGTAGCGAAATGGCGTTCAAGATCGCCGGGGCGGACGCGTTCCGTCAGGCGATACAACAAGCCGGCACCATTCTGTTGGAGCCCACTATGGCAGTGGACGTGACCGTGCCCGAAGCCAATATCGGGGACGCCATCAGTTCCATCGGATTGCGCCACGGCAAAGTGCGCGGACAGGAGAACGAAAACGGGATCTATCTCATCCATGCGGACGTTCCTTTGCGCGAAATGTTCGGGTACGCCCAGGCTCTTAGGACGGCGACGAGCGGCAGAGGGTCGTTTATGATGACCTTCAAATGCTTCGATCCGCTGCCCGAAGAGGCGAAGAAGAAATTATTTTTCTAATTAATTGAGTAGAAATACTTGATTTACGAGGGAAATGTTGGTAAGATAAAGGTACAAACCAACCCCTACCATTATGGTTATTATTCTAGGAGGAATTAACAATGGCAAAACAAAAATTTGACAAGAGCAAAGTGCACGTTAACGTTGGTACCATCGGACACGTCGACCACGGCAAAACTACGTTGACCGCCGCCATCACCATGTATTGCGCTCACAAGGGCAACGCCGCCGTCATGAAGTATGACGAGATCGACAAAGCTCCCGAAGAGAAAGCTCGTGGTATCACAATCAACACCGCTCACGTTGAGTACACCACCGAAAAACGTCACTACGCTCACGTGGACTGCCCCGGACACGCCGACTATGTCAAGAACATGATCACCGGTGCCGCTCAGATGGACGGCGCTATCCTGGTCGTGGCTGCTACCGACGGTCCCATGCCCCAAACCCGCGAGCACATCTTGTTGGCTCGTCAGGTGGGCGTGCCCTACATCATCGTCTTCCTCAACAAGTGCGACCAAGTCGACGACGAAGAGTTGTTGGAATTGGTGGAAATGGAAGTCCGCGAATTGTTGGATAAATATGAGTTCCCCGGCGACGACACCCCCATCATCAAGGGTTCCGCTTTGAACGCTATGACCGCCGGTTTGGAAGGCAAATTCGACGATCCCGCTTTCGGCCCCATCCAAGAGTTGTTGGACACTTTGGACACCTATATCCCCGATCCCGAGCGTGCTACCGACAAACCCTTCTTGATGCCTGTTGAAGACGTCTTCACCATCACCGGTCGTGGCACCGTTGCTACCGGTCGTGTTGAGCGCGGTACCGTCAAAGTCGGCGACAAAGTGCAAATCGTCGGTCTCCAAGACGAACCCACCGACACCACCGTTACCGGCGTGGAAATGTTCCGCAAATTGTTGGATGTGGCCGAGGCCGGCGACAACATCGGCGCATTGCTCCGTGGTATCGATCGTAAGGACGTCGAGCGTGGTCAAGTTTTGGCGAAACCCGGCTCCATCCATCCCCACACCCACTTCACTTCTCAGGTGTACGTTCTGACCAAGGAAGAGGGCGGCCGTCATACTCCTTTCTTCAACGGCTATCGTCCCCAATTCTACTTCCGTACCACCGACGTGACTGGCACCATCGAACTGCCCAAGGGTGTTGAAATGGTTATGCCCGGCGACAACATCGACATGGAAATCAAATTGATCACTCCTATCGCTATCGAGCAAGGTCTGCGTTTCGCTATCCGTGAGGGTGGCCGTACCGTAGGTTCGGGCGTGGTCGCTTCCATCATCGAGGACTAATCGCTATTTAGCAAACAAAAGAGGGGATGTCCAAGAAAGACACCCCCTTTTTTTGTGGACGCCAATCGGCGTCCACAAAAAAAGGATCTAATTAAAGGATCTAATTACATGAGTCAACGCAGCATAGTCAAAAACATCAAACGCAACACCCTCTATGAGGGGACGTTGAGAGGAAACAAACGCGGGTTTGCTTTTCTTGCGCGCCGTGACGGCGGGCAGGATCTTTTCATCCCGCACGAAGGGTTAAACGGCGCCCAACACGGGGACGAGGTCGTCTGCCGTCTGACGGTGGGGGACAACGCCGAAGTGGTCAGGGTGCTATCCCGCGGGGTGACCCGCTTGGTGGGTACCCTTTGCTTGGGATACGGCTACGCCTATCTCCGTCCCGACGACCAATCCTATTACAGCAACGTCCGCTTGGGCGGCTGGGACCCCGATTGGCAAGAGGGGCAAAAGGCATTGGTGGACATCACCGAGTGGACGCCCAAAGGACCCAACGGGGACGTGGTCAAATTGCTTGGGTTTGCGGGCGAAAAGGAGAGCGAGATCTTGTCCGTACTGTATGCGGCGGGATTTAGCGACTCTTTCCCCGAGGAGGTGGAAAAAGCCGCGCTCCAACTCAAAATGGGCGCGCCCGAACGGGACAGAGACGACCTGCGGTCGCTGCTTACCATCACCATCGACGGAGAGGACGCAAGGGATTTCGACGACGCCATCAGTATCACTCGCACCCCCAAAGGATACGATCTTTGGGTGCATATCGCGGACGTGTCCCATTTCGTCACCCCCGGCGGCGAGATCGACAAAGAGGCGTATAAGCGGGCGACAAGCGTGTATTTCCCCCGCAAGGCGTACCCTATGTTGCCCGAGGTGTTGTGCAACGGGCTGTGTTCGCTCGTGCCCAATCAAGACCGCTTTGCCCTCTCTTGCCGTATGTCTTTCGATCGGGAGGGTAATCGCAAAGGGGTGTATCTTGCCAAAAGCGTGATCAATTCGGACTACCGCATGACTTACACCAAGGTGCAAGCCATGTTGGACGGGGACGAAGTCATGCTCAAAGAGTACGCGCCCATCGCCGGGTTGGTGAGCGAGGCGAGGGAGTTGTCCCGCCTGCTGCGCGCCAAGCGAAAAGAGAGGGGCAGTATCGATTTTGTGACCCAAGAGAGCAAAGTCCTCTTCGACGGGGACAAGATACTGGGGGTAGAGGGCTACCACACCACCGAAAGCAACCAACTCATCGAGGACTTTATGATCGCCGCCAACGAAGCGGTCGCCGAGACCTTGCGGGACGCGGGATATCCGTGCGCTTATCGGGTGCACGATCTGCCCGACCCCGACAAGCTCAAAGCGCTCACCGCCTTTGCGGGCTGCTTTGGATTGGCGCCGCACAAGCGGTATCTCCAAGCGGACGAGATCGCGGATTTCGTGCGCCGCACCGAGGACAGTCCCTATGCCACGGTGGTCAACCAAGTAGCGATACGCTGTATGCAAAAAGCCGAGTACAGCCCCCGCAATATCGGGCACTACGGCTTGGGAAGCGAGTGCTACTGCCACTTTACCTCGCCCATTCGCCGCTATCCCGACCTCATGGTGCATCGCTTGGTCAAGCGGTATTTGGAAGATCTCGAACAAGCGCCTGACGGGGAGGAACCCCGCATGGATAAAGTTACCCGCAAGGAGATCGACCAAGACCTCAACAAGCGGTGTCAGCATTGCAGTCAGATGGAGCGCGCCGCCGAAAAAGCCGAGCGGGACATCGTCGCCTACTATATGGCGGTGTATATGCAAGAGCACGTGGGACAGACCTACGAGGCGGTCGTGTCGGGCGTGACGGCGAGTATGTTGTTTGCCACTTTGCCCAACGGGATCGAAGGAGCGGTGGCGCTGGACGACTTGCGCGAGGGCTTTTATTTCGATTCCCTCCGCTTTGCCGTCATCAGCGAGCGGCATTCCTATCGCATAGGGGACATCGTCAAGGTGCGGGTGGAGGAGAGCAACCCCAAGACCCACAAGATCCGCTTTTCGCTGCCCGACGTCAAACCCAAACAAGCCAGGTTGGGGGACGTCGCCCGCCTTCACAAGGGAAGCCCCAAGGGCAAAGCCCGTCCCCAAGACCATCGCAAACCCAAAAACCACGGGCGGTCGGGCAGGGGTAGGCGCAGGTAATACTTGCCAAGAGGGGCGCAAACGGATATAATAAGGATATGGACAAAAAAGACAACGTAATTGCCACCAACAAAAAGGCGTATCACGACTACTTTATCGAGGATACGTACGAAGCGGGCGTCGTTCTGGAAGGGAGCGAGGTCAAGTCTTTGCGCTTGCACAACGTGTCCTTTGTGGACAGTTACGTCCGCATCGACGGCTATAAGGTGTGGCTTGTCAATTTGCATATCAGCCCCTACGAAAAGGGGAGTTATTACAATCCACCCGCCAAAAGGGAGCGGATGCTGTTGCTCAACAAACGCGAGATCAACAAACTCCGCGCCATGGTGGAGCGCAAAGGCTACACCCTCGTACCCACCCGCCTGTATTTCAAGCAATCCCTCGTCAAAGTGGAAGTCGGCGTTGCCAAAGGCAAGCACAACTACGACAAGCGCGAGGACGCCCGCAAAAAACAGATCGAAGAGGACAACCGCCGCCACGAGGACTATTAAAAAAGGAGCGAACACGCTCCTTTTTTTATAAACAGGTTGACAATGGTTTACGATTTGGTTTACAATGCTAATAATTAAGTTTACGAAACGGTTTACAAGGGGGCGTGCTATGAACTACGACGAAATGGTATTCGGGGCGGTTTATTACGGAACGAAGGACTTGCGGTTTGACAATCGCTACAAGTTTTTTTTGTCCAATCAGCAGTTGGCGGAATATAAGAAGTACAAGCAGAACTTGATCGAACGCGACCCGCGTATGCAGGCTTTGCCTCTTAGGTCGTACAATTCCGCCTGTCTCTTTTTTACCAAAGGCGAGGCGCTGACCAACTTGTGGTCGACCTATCTCAACGTCGTGTTTTCGGATCGGCAACAAACGATGTTTGAGCGCAATTATCAAGATATGCTCTTGGCGCGCGTGTATTCGGAACTGGAGGGGTCGATGCAAATCGAAAACGTACCTACCACGCGCACGCGCCTTGAGCAGATCCGCTCAGGGAGCGACCCGAGAGACAAAAACGAATTGATCGCGCGCAATATGATGGCGGCGATCGACTATATCGAACAAAAGCCATCTTTCGATCGGGATCATCTCCGCCGTTTGTACGATATTTTGAGCAAAGATTGTTTGGAAGAGGGACAGGAACCGGGTGGACGATACTATCGCGACGACGCGGTCTATATCGATCGCTACGAGGGTTGCCCCAAGGAACAGATCGAGCAATGTATGGATAGTCTGTTTGCGTACGTCGACCAAGTGCTAGCCTCGGGCGACGGCTTGGCAAAGGAGTTTTTGCCGCACGTTTGTCACTACTACATTTTGTACGTCCACCCCTATTTCGATTATAACGGCAGGACGGCGCGGATGGTATCTTTGTGGATCAGCCTTTTAAGCGCGCGAGAGGGCAGTTTCCCGCTGTTTTTGAGCGAAGCGATCAACGACAAAAAGAAAGATTATTACGACGCATTGCGTGAGACGCGGGATATGAATAACGATTTGACGTACTTTTTGATCTATCTTCTCGATACGGCGATTCGCTATACGCTCGTCTACCAAAATGTGGATCATATCGCCGACCACGTCCTGCAACGTGGCTCGATCATGAGCGCCATCGACAAGGTCTACGTCAAAAAAATATTGTTGGGAGCGTCAAACGGTTGGTTTGATTACAAAAAGTTTTTGACGGTCGCCAACGTGGACATTTCCAAGCAAGCCGCGCTGAAAGCACTCAACAAATTGGCGGACTACGGAGTGCTGGAGAGTAATATCAACGAAAAAAAAGTCAAGCTGTTTCGGCTTGACGGCAGTTGGCTCAAATATACCGTATAGAACCCAAACCAAAAACCGCCGACGGGATTTCGTCGGCGGTTTTGGGTTATTCAAAATAATACGTCAAATTGAAATGGTCGGGGAGATCGGGGTCGATATAGCCCGTGTCGACAAAACCGACCTTTTGGTAGACGTGCAAGGCGGAGAGATCCTCTCTGTCTACGCACACTTCCACGCAGTCGTATTTGCGTTCTTTTTGGAGCGCATGAAGGATCGCGGTCAGGGCTTGGGTGCCGTAGCCCTTGTTTTGGTAACGATGGTCGATCAAAAACTGTTGCAGGTCGTAGCAAGCGGGCTCCTCGTCCAAATCTTTGACGAGCGCCACCCCCACGAGCGTCTCCTCATCGGCAATGCCGATCACTTTGGCGCGATGGGCGCGGTAGGCGTATCCTCTTGCGACGATTCCCAACGGGCTGTCGAGGTAGCGCTTTTGATCGTCTGCGACCGACAGGCGGGCAACGTCCGACCAGTTGGTATCGTCGATTTCAACCAATCTGATCATACCGTTACAGCAAAGGAATGGTCGCCAAGTATTTGACGTCGGGGCGATCTTTGGCGGGACCTTCGGCGAGGACGAACGCCTTGCAGTAGATCTCTCCGCCCGCCAATTCCACGATCTTTTCCAATCCCAACAAGCTGCCGCCCGTGGATACCACGTCGTCGAGGATGGCGACCTTTTTGCCCTTGAGCAGATCGGCGTCGTGTTTGGAGAGGTAGAGGGTCTGTTGGTGCCCCGTGGTGATGGACTTGACCGTCGCCTCGATACCGTCTTGCATATACAACTTTTTGGTCTTGCGGCATACCGCATAATAGCGTTGTCCCAACTCGCGCGCGGTCACGTGCGCCAGTTGCAAACCCTTGCTTTCGGCGGTGAGAATGATATCGCAACCCGCCACCAGTTTTGCCATCTCTTTGCCGCAATGCTCGGTCAACTCGGTGTCGCCGTGCAAGTTAAAAAAGCAAATATTGACCCCGTTGGGCAAGGGCAAAATGGGCAATTCGGTGTGGAATCCTTTGATATCGAGGGGATAAAAGTCACTCATGTTGGTTCTCCTTGTCGTCCCAAAGGGACGGATAGTTTATTGCTGACGCAATGCGATATATCTGTTGTCACAGATGCGATATATCCGCAGTCTCGGATGCGATATATCTGTTGTCACAGATGCGATATATTGCTAACGCAATGCGATATATCTTGCAAGCAAGATGTAGTGGGTCGCTTTGCTCCGAAAGATCGGTCAGTTTTCGCCGTTCTTTTTGGCAGTAGTCACGGAAGCGATCAATTTCCTACGTATCGTACCGCACTTATTGAACAGCGATTTGTAACGATCGGGCGATAGCGCGCCGGTCTTGTACAATATCTCCAACCAATACTCCGTTTCGTAGCACTCCTTAAGCGCGATTTCCATTTTGTTGATAAAATCGGCGCGACTTTGTGCATAAAACCCTTCGTGTGCGTTGGCGCCGATGGAAGAACAGGCGCGAAGCAGTTGGTTGACGAAGATAGCCTTCCCTTGGATGTGTTCACAAAGCATTGTCAACTCCACCGTCAAATCAACCGCCAACTCTTTGATCGTTTTGTCTTGAGTCATCGCCATCTTTCCATTATCCACAGCATCTCCCTTAGGAGATATATCGCGCCGAAGGTATATCGCACGCAAAGCGTATCTCGCAAATCCGCTCTGCGGATTTATCTCGCCGCAAGCGTGCTCTGCACGCTTGCTTAATACGCTTTGGCGAAGTAGATCAATTTCCCTTTTCCGTTTAGGGGCTTGCCGCAGCAAACGCATTTGTCCCCGATGGGGGTTTGGTCAAAGGGCATACAGCGGGAACTCGCGGCGGTCAACTCTTTGATCTTGTCCTCGCAGGCGCGCTCGCCGCACCACATGGTACGCGCGAAGTGGCCGCTATCCACGGCGGCTTTGAGTTCGTCCACGTTGGCGACGTCCACGATATGGCTATCGCGGAAAGCGGTCGCCTTGACGAGCATATGGCGTTGCACGTCGTCAAGCAACTTGGCGATCTCGTCCGCCAACCCGTCCAAAGACAAGGTGTCTTTGCCGAAAGTGTCGCGGCGGGAGACCACGCACACGTTATTTTCGATGTCGCGGGGACCGATCTCCACTCTGAGGGGCACGCCCTTCATCTCCCACTCGTTGAACTTCCAACCCGGAGATTGATCGCGATCGTCCAATTCGACGCGGATGCCCGCCCCTTTGAGCAAAGCGGTCAACTCTTGCGCCTTTTCCAGCACGCCCGCCTTGTGCATCGCCACGGGGACGATCACCACTTGGATGGGCGCGACCTTGGGGGGAAGCGCCAAACCGCGTTGGTCGCCGTGCGCCATTACCAGTGCGCCGATCAAACGGGTAGACACGCCCCAGCTGGATTGGTAGGGGTATTTGAGGGTGTTGTCCTTGTCAAGGTATTTGATATCGAACGCCTTGGCAAAGTTTTGTCCCAAGTTGTGCGAAGTGCCGCTTTGCAAGCTCTTGCCGTCCAACATCATCGCCTCGATGGTGTAGGTGGCGTCCGCACCCGCAAACTTTTCCTTATCCGTTTTGCGACCGGTCAGCATGGGGATAGCGAGCACGTTTTCGGCAAACTCGCGATACACCTCGAGCATTTGCAAGGTCTCTTCTTGCGCCTCTTCGGGGGTGCGGTGGGCGGTGTGACCCTCTTGCCACAAAAACTCGCTCGTCCTAAGGAAGGGGCGGGTGGTCTTTTCCCAACGTACCACGTTGGCCCATTGGTTGATCTTGACGGGGAGATCTCTCCACGACTGGATCCACTTGGCGTACATGGTGCCGATGATGGTCTCGCTGGTGGGGCGCACCACCAATTTTTCGGGCAACTCCTCGTTCCCGACGTGGGTCACCAAGGCGACTTCGGGCGCAAACCCTTCCACGTGCTCCGCCTCTTTGGTGAGGAAGCTGTACGGGATAAAGAGGGGGAAGTATGCGTTTTGATGTCCGGTCGCTTTGAAGCGAGCGTCCAATTCGTGCTGAATATTCTCCCACACGGCGTAACCGTAGGGACGGATGACCATCGTGCCCTTGACGGGGCCGTAGTCCACCATGCCCGTCTTAAGGACGACGTCGGTGTACCATTGGGGGAAGTCCGCCTGCATGTCGGCGATCTCTTTGACAAAGGATTGTTCTTTTTTGTCTGCCATAGTCAACTCCTTGTTGTTTGCGTTTATTGCGTACTCATTATACACGCCCGCGCCCAAAAAGTAAATAAATTATCTTTGTTTTTGTGGTATATCCTCGCAAAGTGTTGTATAATGGGGTTACGATAGTTCGCAAGGAGAACAATATGCAAGATTACGACAAGCAAGTAGTGGACACTTTGTCCGATCTCATCCATTTCAATACGGTCGAAGCCCCCGCGGCGGGGGAGGGCGCCCCCTTCGGTTTGGGCGTCAAAGCGGCTTTGGATTATACCCTCCGCCTGTTGGAGAGTTGGGGCTTTCGCACCCGCAACTTAGACGGCTATTGCGGTTGGGCGGAAGTCGGCGAAGGCGACCTCTTCGGGGTGCTGTGCCACTTGGATACCGTGCCTTTGGGCGAGGGATGGCGTTACGATCCTTTGTCCGCCACCATCGCGGACGGCAAACTGTACGGCAGAGGCTCCCAAGACGACAAAGGACCTTTCGTCGCCAGCCTGTACGCGCTCAAAGAGTTGTTGGACGAGGGCAAGATTCCCTCTAAGCGCGTCCGCTTTATCTTCGGTTGCAACGAGGAGACGGGTTGGCAATGTATGGACCGCTACCTCGCCACCGAGGAGCATCCCGTGATGGCGATCAGCCCCGACGGCGATTTCCCCGTCATCAACTGCGAAAAGGGGTTGGGACACTTCGAATTGGTGTTCGACCGCCCCGAGTGGTTGCTCGATCTCAACGCGGGCTACCGCGTCAACATGGTGCCCGATAAGGCGTATGCCCGCGTCAAGGGCATCGGCGACAGATTGGGCGACGCCCCCTCGCACGGCGTAGACGTGGAGTGGGACGGGGACGAGTGCGTTTTGAGAGCCAGTGGCAAATCGGCGCACGGCTCCACCCCGTGGTTGGGCGAAAACGCCCTTCTCAAGATCCTGTCCGTATTGGTGGGCGTGGACGAGGTCGCGACCGCTTTGGGCAAGGGCTTGTCCCGCACCAACGGCTCGGCGGCGGGCGTGGGCTTCCACGACGACCAGTCGGGGGACTTGTCCCTCAACGCCGGTTACGCCAGATTGGAAGACGGCTGCCTCAAAGTGGGTTTGGATATCCGTTTCCCCATTTCCTTCTCGCACGAGATGGTCACGCACGGCTTGGAGAGCGCTTTCCCCATGGCGAAAGTCGTGCTCAAACACGCCCATCCCAGCTTGTACCTCGCGCCCGATCATCCCCTGGTGTCCGCCCTCTTGGATTCGTACGCCGAAGTGATGGGAGAGCGTCCCGCCCCCTTGTGCATCGGCGGCGCGACCTATGCGCGCGCCCTTCCCAACGCGGTGGCGTTCGGTCCCGTCTTCCCGGGGGACGAGGAGATGTGTCACCAAGTGGACGAGTACGTCCGACTGGATCGCTTGGTGCAAATGCGCCGCATTTACAAAGTGGCGTTTGAAAAGATCTGTTTTTAGGCGATCGCGCCGAAATCGACAAACATTGAATTATTGGGGGACGTTAGACGACTAACGCCCCTTTTTTTGATCGGAATGATGGCTAACTTGTCCCGTTTGTCGCTTACACCAACACCGCCACGATCGATAGGCAAAAGGTGTAGATACCGAAGATCAGGTAGCTTTGCCCAAAGGCTTTGAGCATCAGGCGCAAGCCGACGAGCCCCGATACGAAAGCGGACAAGGTCGCGGCGGCGAGGGTGATGGGAGACAGCCCCGCCAAAGACACCCCTTTGACGATCTCCAGCCCGAGCCCGCCCACGATGACGGGAATGGACGCCAAAAAGGACAACGTCACCGCCCTCTCTTGGGGGATGCCCGCTATGCGCATGGCGGTCACGGTGGCGCCCGAACGGCTTAGCCCCGGCAGCACCGCGATCCCGTGTACCGCGCCCACCCACAAGGCGTTGGGGACGGAGAGTTTTTTGTCCCCTTTGGGCAGGGTGCGCGCGAAAAGCAACAGCACCGACGTACCCAAAAATCCCAACGGTAGCCACGCCCCCTCCACCAAGGAGGGCGCCCATTTGGTCAGCGCAAAAGCGACCCCCGCCGTGGGCAAGCACAGAAGAGCGAGCCACCACGTCCCTGCTCTCACGGGGTGCCGTATGCACGCCCATATCTCCCGCCTCATCACGATCCCCACCGCTACGAGGGTGGCAAGGTGAAGCAACAGGTTGAGAAAAACCGAGGGCGGCGCCACCCCCATTCGCTCCAAAAGAAGCAAGTGTCCGCTACTGGATACGGGCAAAAACTCGGTCAGCCCTTGGGTCAGTCCCAACAGCAATCCCTTCAACAAGTCCAACCACATACAAAACCCCCGTCAAAAGATTGAAAAAACGCCGCGCTTGGTGTATAATAGTAGTCCGAGACAAATGCGCAAGCATTTGCTATACGACAAAATACAGTATGTGGCAGCCCCTTGGGGTATGCTCAAAGGACGAGATATGAAATTAGGTGTGGTAGGACTGCCCAACGTGGGCAAATCGACGTTGTTTAACGCCATTACGCAAGCGGGTGCCGAGTGCGCCAACTATCCCTTTTGCACGATAGAGCCCAACGTGGGCGTGGTCGCCGTGCCCGACCATCGCCTCGCCAAATTGGCGGCGTTGTACGACAGCCAAAAGGTGACCCCCGCGGTGTTGGAGTTTGTGGACATCGCCGGGCTCGTCAAGGGGGCGAGCCAAGGGGAAGGCTTGGGCAACAAGTTCCTCTCCCACATCCGCGAAGTGGACGCCATCGTGCACGTGGTGCGCTGTTTTGACGACGGCAACATCACCCACGTGGACGGCAAAGTGGATCCCGTGTCCGACGTGGAGACCATCGACTACGAGTTGATCTTTGCGGACATGGACACGGTGGCTCGCCGCGTCGCCCGCATCAAAAACGCCGCCAAGAGCGGGGACAAAAAATTGCTCGTCGAGTTGGAAGCGGTGGAAAAGATCGCCTCGCTGTTGGAGCAAGGCCGTCCCGTGCGGGATATGGGCTTGACCCCCGAGGAGTACGCCTTCGTCGCCGACTTGTTTTTGCTGACCGCCAAACCCGTGATCTACGTCGCCAACATCGGCGAAAACGACATCGGCAAAGAGGACAACGCCCACGTGTCGGCGCTTAAAGCCATCGCCCGAAAAGAGGGCGCCGAGGTGATCGTATTGTGCGCCAAGGTGGAAGAGGAATTGGCGGCTCTGAGTCCCGAAGACCACGCCATGTTCGCCGAGGAATACGGCATCAAGGAGAGCGGTTTGGATCTTTTGATCAAGGTGGGTTACAAGACGCTCGGCTTGATCTCTTTCCTCACCGCGGGCGAAAAGGAGACCCGCGCTTGGACTATCACCCAGGGCACCAAAGCCCCCCAAGCCGCGGGCAAGATCCACACCGATTTCGAAAAGGGCTTTATCCGCGCCGAGATCGTCAACTGGCAAGACCTGTTGGATTGCGGCTCCCTCAACGTCGCCAAGGAGAGGGGATTGTTGCGCAGCGAAGGCAAGGAATACGTGATGAAAGACGGAGACGTGGTGTTGTTCCGCTTTAACGTGTAGGAGGAGATATGGACTACAAGAGAGAGATCGCCAAACTATTTGCCCCTCACCTCACCGAGGAGGAGGCGTACAGCCTGCTCGTGCCCCCCAAGGATATCGCCATGGGGGATATTTGCTTGCCCTGTTTTCGCTTGGCAAAGACCATGCGTATGTCTCCCGTCGCTATCGCCGACAAGTTGGCGGCGGAATTGACCTTGCCCCCCTTCGTCGCCGAAGTCAAATCGGTAGCGGGCTACCTCAATTTCAAGTTCAGTTCGCACGACTTCGCCTCCACCGTGTTGGGCAACGTGTTGTCCCAAGGGGCGGTTTACGGCAAGTCGGACTTGGGCGCAGGCAAGACCGTGTGCATCGATTATAGCTCCATCAATATCGCCAAACCCTTCCATATCGGGCATTTGTCCACCACCGTGTTGGGCGCGGCGCTCTACCGGCTGTATAAGGAGTTGGGCTACAACGTCGTGGGCATCAATCACCTGGGGGATTGGGGCACCCAATTCGGCAAGTTGATAGTCGCCTATCACAAGTGGTCGTCCAAAGAGGAGATCGAGCGTGGCGGCGTGCGCAAGTTGGTGGAGATCTACGTCAAGTTCCACCAAGAGGCGGAAGACCATCCCGAGTTGGACGAGGAAGCGCGCTCTTGGTTCAAAAAGTTGGAAGACGGGGACGAGGAAGCGGTGTCTTTGTGGAAGTGGTTCAAGGAGATCACCCTCGCGGACGACGTGCCCATTTACGACCGCTTGGGGGTGCATTTCGACTCTTACGCGGGCGAAAGCTTTTACAACGACAAGATGGACGCCGTGGTGGACGAGTTGGCTGCCAAGGGGTTGCTGACCCTCTCGGACGGGGCGCAGATCGTGGAACTGGACGGCATGCCCCCCTGCATCATCCGCAAGTCGGACGGGGCGACTCTGTACGCCACCCGCGATTTGGCGGCGGCGTTTTACCGCAAGTCCACCTACGACTTCGCCAAGTGTCTGTACGTGGTGGCGTATCAACAAAACCTCCACTTCAAGCAATGGTTCGAGGTGGTACACAAGATGGGCTACGAGTGGTACAAGGACTTGGAGCACGTGGCGTTCGGTATGGTGAGTTTGGAGGACGGCGCCATGAGCACCCGCAAGGGCAACGCCGTGTGGCTGACGGACGTACTGGATAAGGCGGTGGAGAAAGCCGCCGAGATCATCAAGCAAAAGTCCCCCGACCTCGACGATCCCAACGAAGTCGCCGAGATGGTGGGCGTGGGTAGCGTCATCTTTTCGGCACTCATCAACAACCGTATCAAGGACATCGAGTTCCGCTACGACAAGATCCTCAATTTCGACGGGGAGACCTGCCCCTACGTGCAATACACCCACGCCCGCTGTGCGTCTTTGCTCGCCAAAGCGGGGGAGTGGCAAGCGCCCCGAGATTACGGCGCCCTCTCGGACGACGTCGCCAAGGACATCCTGCGCAATTTGGAGAGGTACCCCTCTCTGCTCAGGGAAGCCGCCGACAAAAACGAGCCGAGCATGATCACCCGCCACGTGGTGGATCTGTGCAAGTTGTACAACAAGTTCTACTTTGACAACAAGATCCTCACCGCTCCCGACGGCGTGCGCGAAGCCCGCTTGGCGTTGACTTTAGCGGTCAAGACGGTGATGGAAAACGGCATGGCGATCATCGGCATCCGCTTGCCGGACAAGATGTAGAATTCATAGCTATTCGTCTTGGTGTGGGTCATATTATAGATATATTGTGCTATAATATGCAGTCATGGGCGTGGTTTTCACCGACATATTATTATCAATAGAGAGCAACGCGGGCAGTTTTAATCTGCCCGCGTTGCTCTCTATTTGATATTTATGGTTAAACCCAAAAAGTAATCTGCCGAAATGCCATACACCAATGACATTCTTCGTAGAATATCATATCCAGGTTTTGCTTTCCCATGCAGCCATTCGCTTACTTGGCTTTGCTTTACGCCTATCGTCTGTGCGAACGCGCTTTGAGATAGATTTTTTTCAATTAAAAAATCTTCTAGTATTTCACTAAACGTAACCTCTGTCTCCATATGGTCATTATATAGAATATTCTATTAGCGCGTCTTGACATATAGAATATTCTATTATATAATTTTAGCAACGAGTGACTGAGGTGGACTATGGACGAAAATGATCAAGTTGAACTAAGAACGCAAGATGCAAATTCTTTTTTTTCTTCGTTACCTTTATATCATAGATCAAAGATTCTTAACCAGTATGTAGAGGAGGACAAGGAATATAGAAAAAAGTTGAGTGTAGGAATGCTTTCTCTCCTTCTCGCCGGCGGGGTAATTCTTGGGGGCGTATCAATTATTACATGGTGTTTTGACGAGGTTATAGGTTTCTCGATATTTATTGCTTTTTTGGTATTTGAGCTTGTTATGACCATAATTATTGGATTGGTCTGGCATAATGCAATTAAAAAAGGAGTCATGAGCAAAAGGAAACGTTCTTTAATGACGGAATCGGAGTTATGTGCCGATTATCTTGATAATCATCATCATGAAGTGATAATTCTTCAAAAGCGATATGCCGATATGATGGAAAACCATTTCTCCCCATCAAGTGTTTATTTGTTGCCAAACAAATATGAATTATATCTTGATAATGTAGCAAAGAGGTTTTGTCTCTTCCAATCATACAATGCAAAGTATTACGACTATAAGGACATAATAGGATATGAGGTTTATCAAAACGAACAAGAAATGTCTTACCAAAGTGGGAATAGCGGGAAAGCCCTTCTGGGTGGTCTTGTTCTTGGTGTACCGGGCGCTATTGCAGGTGCCGCTGGATCTAGGCATATTAAACTTGAAAAAACGATAACCAATTTATCTTTGATTATTAAAGTTAATGATCCCTTAGAACCTATTATTCGGATTGTCTATCTTAATTCAAATCAACCATCACCCCCTGTTGTTGAAGGAACAGAACGACATAGTTCACTGCAACATAGCATACAAGAAATTTGCGCAGTGATTGAAATAATGAAATCACAAGCAAATAAGCCTCATACGAACCCAAATACAAAATCACCTATACCCGATGCCACCAATAATACTACAGTAGTCGCAAGGTTGCCAAGACAGCACATTATTAATAATGAAACTGATATAAAATCACGATTAACGGAATTGAAAGACTGGCACGATGAAGGACTAATTTCCGACGATGACTACGAAGAACTAAAAAAACAAGCACTATCTAAGTTGCGGTAATATTAGATAAGACGGTGATGGAAAACGGCATGGCGATCATCGGCATCCGCTTGCCGGACAAGATGTAGTAACGCCAAAGCGAAATGATGTTTCGCCTAATGGCGAAGTGATGTATGCGCCAAGCGCAAATGATGTTATTGGCTTGCGCCAAAAGTGATGTTTTCTTTGCAAATTGCAAAGAAAGTGATGGAAGCCGCACAGCGTGCGGCTTTTTTGATGGGATTTTCCTTGATTCGTTAGTTGAAGGGGTGACCATGACGGCGAACGCATTTTTCGGTCGGCGGCGAAAACTTTTTGTGTTTCCGCTTGAAAACCCGCTTTCCGTTGTGTTACTATTAAAAGAAAAGGGTGCTTTCTTATTATATAGAACGATGACCGATCAAGAGTTTTGGGCGCAATACGGACAGGGGCTCAACGCCAAGCAGCGTGCCGCCGTGAGTCAGATCACGGGGGCGGATCTTTTGTTGGCTGTCCCCGGCAGCGGCAAAACCACCGTGCTCGTCCACCGCGTGGGCTACATGGTGTTGGTCGGTGGGGTCGAGCCCGAGCATATCCTCACCATGACCTACACGGTCGCCGCCACCGACGATATGCGGGAGCGGTGCGCCGCTATCTTTGGGCACGAGTTGGCGGATAGGGTCAACTTCGGCACCATCAACGCGGTGGCTTTGGAGGTGATCCGCTATTTCGGTGAGGTCACGGGACGGGAAGCGCCGCCACTGTATCCCGACGAGAGGTTGGTGGGCGGTATCGTCGCGGGACTACTGCGTAGGCAGGGCAACTATTTTCCCACCGAGTACGATTTGAGGCTCGCTCGCACCGCCATCACTTACGTCAAAAACCAAATGCTCAACCACGGGGAATACCGCACGGTCGAGGCGGGGGAGATCGACGTGGAAGCCTTGATGGACGGCTACGAGGAAGCCATGCGAGAGGCGGGTTGGATGGACTTCGACGACCAGTTGGTGTACGCTCACCGCATTTTGTCCCACTATCCCGCCGTACAGGCGTATTTTGCCGCCAAATACACCCATATCTTGGTGGACGAGGCGCAGGACACGTCCAAAATACAGCACGCCATCATTCGCCTGCTTGCGGGGGACAAGCCCAACCTGTTTATGGTGGGGGACGAGGACCAAAGTATTTACGGTTTCCGCGCGGCGTACCCCGAGGCGTTGATGGACTTTACCAAAGACTACGAGGGCGCCACCGTGGCGTACCTCGACCAAAACTACCGCTCCACCCAAGGGATCGTGGAGATCGCCCAGCGGTTCGTGGGCAAAAACGTCAATCGCCGTCCCAAACGCATGGTCGCCGTGCGCGACGTGGCGGGCGGGGTAGAGAGGGTGCAACTGGGCACGCGGTCGGATCAATACGACTACCTCGTCAAGGTCGCCGCCGCCGTCCCACGCGATACCGCCGTGCTGTATCGGGACAACGAGTGCGCCATTCCCTTGATCCAACGGCTGTTTAAGCAGGATATACCCTTCCGAGGGGTGGGCTTCAATATGGCGTCCTTTTTCGATCACCGCTCGGTGCGGGACGCGTTGGATATTATGGAGTTTGCCTTCTTCCCGCGGGACAGGGAACGCTTTATGCGCATCTATTCCCGCTTGGGCTGCCGTATCAAGCGCGAGGACGCCGACTACGCCTGCAAGCAAGCCGCGGGCACGGGTACGCCCATCCTCAACGTGTTGCTTCGCCGTTACAAATCCCAATACGCCAAAGCCGCCGACGTGCTGTCCGCCGTGGACGCTTTGATCGCCATCTCCAAGTGCGGCACCGCCGAGGACGCCTTGGCGATATTGGTGGAGCATTTTTGCCGCGCGGGCTCCACTTGGCTCAGCCCCAACAAACAGTATATCCTGTCCTCGCTGTCCGAGGGGACCAACGTCCACCCGATGGCGTTCCGCACCCATCTCAAAAGCTTGGCTGCCAAGATCGACGGGCACGTCAATCCCCCGTTAGGGATCATCTTGTCCACCGTCCACAGCGCCAAGGGATTGGAGTACGACGACGTGTACTTGATCGACGTGGTCAACGGGGTGTTCAACGCCCGTCAGCGCCGAGAGGAGCAGGAAGGCGACCCCGAAGAGGACAGGCGGCTGTTTTACGTGGCGATGACCCGCGCCAAAAACCATTTGTACGTTTTGAGCTACCGCGACCACTCAAGCGACTATGCGAGCGAGTTGTTCGGCAAAATGCTCGCCCCCAAACCCAAAGCCGACTCCCGCCTCGCCGATTGGTGCGAGACCCACAAGGCGGGACATTACGTGCGCCACCGCAAGTACGGATTGCTCCGTATCGTCGCGGTAGACCAAGGCGCCGAGGACGCTACCGTGACCTTGGACGTGGCGGGCGCTCCCAAAAAGTTTTCACTCAAAGCCCTCTTGGACAACAAGATCATCTCGGACGAATAACTTTCCGCGCCCGGCTTTTTGATATTTTTTGAAAAAAATCCCTTTTGGGCGGGACAAAACGCCTTGCAAAATCGTCTATCTTTATGAGAGGTGGACTCTCCGTGTTTTGTAACGAATAGCACCGCTGTTGCATTTCCCGCAAACCTTGCGGAATTACGCCATTGACGGCGCACGTTCCATTGGGTACAATAGAGTAGGATACTATGAACGCAAGCACTTATACCATACCCCCATATAGCGACGAGTACCTTGCCCAATTTGATTGGATAGAAGCACTTAATCGGCTTTTCTTCGCAGGAAAAATGTAATTCGGAGGGATATATAGAATCATGAGTACTAATCCAACAGACAACATGAGATATTGGCTTGTGATCCCCTTTATGGGCTTGTTTGTTGCGCATAGGCGCAGCATGCAATATTTGCAGTACAAACGACGTTATGATAGCAATATGGCAAAGAAGCAAATACTCAATATGCTTCTATGCGTCCTCACTGGCGTCATTACAATGGTCGGTTTTACGATAGCGATCGCTTTTTTGATACGTCTTTGGGTAAATGAGCCATTAAAATGGGGAAAGCTTATCGTTATGATCGGATCCCTGATCGGGGGTTGGTGCGCCGGTTTGCCATGTATAGGGTGGCTTGCCTATATCAAAAAAATGTGTTTGTAAAAGAGGTGTTATCATGAAGTATATTTTACTTCATTCTTGTCTTATTTATCATATCAGGGGCTCAATCAAATCAATTGGGGGTTTTGATATATGGATAGGCTTTATATGTGGGTAATCTCGTCGGCGGTGGTCGTTTTGTCAAGCATCATTTTTGCGAAGACCAACAAGCGTAAGCCGCCCGAAGGAGTGGCAAACAAATATCGCGTGAAAGATACCTCGGTATTGCGCAAGTTGTTACATTTCAGGGATACCGAGCAGGAAGTGCACACGTATTTTACCGTGCTTCCCCCTTATCTCGCATTATTGGTGGCGATAGGTTGCTTGGTGATTTGGGGTGTGGATATGGGGACTAACCATGCTATAGAATCCAAACTGCCGAAAAGTGCCATCGTGGGGTTTTGGGTGTCATGGATGCTCGTGTGTGTGCTATACTACCTCGTTCTTTTTGTGTGGTGGGATATGGCTCGCACCAAAACCCGTTCGACCAATCGCGAAGTGATCAAAATGGGGTTAGCCTTTGCCAAACAGGCAAAAAAAGCGAAAGGGGAGCAAGATGAGCTTTTTTTGGACAACCTTGTCGAAGGGAAAGATTTTGATTTTGAATGGGAGCGCAACCGCTATTACGTAAGGCATATCGACGGGGAGATGGGCGGTCCTGTGCAACTGTTTCGTCGGGAAGAAAGGGGCAAAACCTTGCTTGCGACTTACCAATCCCCTGCCGAGTTGTTGGTCGAAGGCGAGATAGGCGGACAGCCAATAGGGGATATTTATACGCAATGTAACGTTGTGCGGACGTATTCTCGCAAGGAGTAGTCCAACTGTATATTGATTATACCGCTATTATCCTTTGTAGTTTGCAGGATACTGCCATTGACGGCGCACGTCCCATTGGGTACAATAGAGTAGGATACTATGAACGCAAGCACTTATACCATACCCCCATACAGTGACGAGTACCTTGCCCAAGTGGCAAGGGTGGTTGGGGTGGCGCTATTGTTGCTGTTGCATATGTACCTCAAGCGTGTCCCGTGGTCACATCAGTTGCCTTTTTTGTTGACATATATGAAAAACTACGTAAATTGCTAGCGGAGGTGTTCGCATGACAATACAATATACACTTGACGATAAAAAACGTAGACGGTTATTCCAACAAATACTGTGGACACATATCAAAGCAGTGTTCATACTATTTTGCATAGCACTTGTTGTCGGTGTTGTCTGCATCGGCATTGGCTTTGGACTCAATTATCGCAACTTGTGGATAGATGGTCTTGCTTTTGTCGGGTTGGCATTCCTACTGGCGTGGATCTGCTTGGGCCATTACGCCAATGACAAGCAGTATATCTTGGGAGAGCGCAAAGGGACAAAACAATATGAGTTGACTATCGACGAGGGTACCGTTCAACTTCTGGAGATGGACAGTGGGGTACTGGTGCGTTATAACGAAAACGATTTGCGAGTCAAAATCAAAACGGCTGACGCGATATACTTGGTGTTTGATAGGACGCAGGTGTTGTATTTTCCTCGGTTGTCCGAGATTGAGACCGTTCTACCCGATCCGCCGACTCAATCTGCCAAGAAGCGGAACAAAAAACAAATCGCTATCCTTCTCATCGCCTTGGTGGTTACATTTGCAATTATCGGTGGTGCTATCGGTTTTCTTGTTGGCGAATCGATGCAAATGAAACGATATCTGTCGGACGATACCTATCAGCAGCTGGATTGTCGTATCGTGCAGGTCTATGAAGAGTCGGGAAAACTCTGTGTCACGGTAGACATTCTCAGCGAGGGTCAAGACTTGCAACCCATTGACGGAGCCTATCGATTTGCATTTGTATCCGAAGGTGCTCGGTCGGCGGGTCTCGAAACGGGAGACGTCGTTACTATCAAAACCACACCAAAGCGAGGCAAAGTATTGAATGCCTATTTGGCGGCATATCTTGTCAAGAATGATGTGATATACGTGGACTTCGAGACAGGCAAACACGACGTATGGCTGTGGCAAATGCAATAATGTTCGTCAAGTCAACAAGCTGACGGAGTGGTGCTTTACTAGGAGTGATTGCTGATGGATAAAGTGGGGAGAATAAGAATGAACAAGCCAATATCTATAATCAAATCGGGGGATAAAGTAAACATAGAACTATTCGGGTCTACTGCCCCCGCGAATCTGATCAATATAATGTCGCTCTTCTCATTTGAGTACCTCTTCGGCGAATTCTTTTCCGATCGGGACATCCCCAATGGCTATTGGGGGGATCATGAAAGACTGGTTAAACAATACATTGATTATAATAGACGAGGACACAAGATCATTAGAGTATGCGTGCCTCGTAGTGCGCTATCCCTTTTTATTAACTTGACGGATGCGCTGCAAACGACTATAAGCGGAACTATCGGCGAAGCGACTGACTGGGATGAATATCTTAATACTCATCAGGTGTGTGGTTCTCCCCTTACTTTTGTTTGGAATGACAATTACAGTTCGTGCATAACTTTTGATCGCAAGCTCTATTCGCCTCAAAAGTTGATAACGGAAATACAATCCTTGCATTGGATAGAAGAAAACGTTTAAGATCGTATGATTAGATTCAAAGGGATATTATCGGAAGAATGTCGTAAAGAGCGATCGCTTCGGGTTTATAAGAATCTTTTGGTCATGGGCTGGTTTGGCGTCGTCTTTATGACGGCAACAGGCGTGATCCTATGTGTGCTCAAACACACGTGGTACCCTATTATATTATCTTTGATCGGGGTCATCGGTTTGATTGGTGTGTACATAACAAAAAATAAGAATTCCGCACGTGTATATACGGTTATCGAGATCGACAATGAGTTTATCAGCGTTTTGGCGTTAGGGACGACGCGTCGCCCCGTTTCCGACGTCGATAGGGTTATCGACAGAGGCGGTTGGTATTATATCCTTTTCAAAAGAGGAGATTATACTAATAGCGTCACATGTGAGAAGAGTCTAATAGTTGATGGGACGCTTCAGGAGTTTGAAAGCATATTTTTGGGAAAGGTCGTTACCGAAACCGATCCAAAAACTCAACCTTTAACACCCGAAGCCATAGCAAAAGAATTGTTCTTTGACAATAACGGAAATATCGAGCGCATGAAAAACAACGGATCGTTTGAGAGAATCCAACAATGTCATATCGACGATAACACGATTCGCTTATGGAAGCAGGAGATAAAACTGAACTTACACCGCGTGATCTCGCACTGCAAAGGAAGCACGCGTGTCCATAATGTCGAAGACTACTTGTTGTTGGCGAACGAAGAAGAAAGAAGAACTCTATTGGCTCAACTCATCATCGACAAACAGATCGATAGTTTTTCACGGCTGCGCTTTTGCGAAATGGCTAAATGCTACGTTACAGAGGATGTGTCCTTTTTGCAACTGCTCGAACAGGGGAAGGATATGATCGAGCGGGATCCATATAATATCGATATGTCGTTTTACAAAGAGTATCCTAACACTGACTTGAGAGAGCAAACAAAACATCGCGTTAGCTTGCTATAAGCTCGTAAACCGTACGTCAAATGTCAGTAGATCAAAATAAAAAATGCATAGTCATACCCCCATACAGCGACGAGTACCTTGCCCAAGTGGCAAGGGTTGTTGGTGTGGCACTCCTCGCCCGCGGCGTTTACGACGCTTGGGGCAACCATAAGGTGCTCAATCCCGACGGAAGAGTTTGATTTTCGTGACAAAAAAGAAGGAGCAAGTTGCCTTGCCCCTTCTTTTTTAGGAGATATACGGTTGGTCTTACCAACCAAGACAATGGTCTATTCTTTTTGGAGACCCGCCGCCAATCTCACGCACTCGTAAGCGCCGTCGTAGTAGCCGGTGGCTTTGAGTTCGTCGATGCGGTCGCACATATGGGCGAGGATCTCTTTGTCCGACAAAAGACGGTCGAACATTTCGTTGATGGACTCGGCGGTGGGGCACTCGAAGGTGCTGTCGCCTTTTTCTCTACCGTTGATGGCGCCGTACACCTCGTGTCCGCCGATATGGCGCATAAAAACTTTGGGGATGGGGTAGTACGCCAACTCGCTGGGCTTGGTGACCAACAGATCGGACACTGGCATAAAGAGGTTGGTGGAGTACACGGCTTGGAAAATGTCGTTGTTGCAGAAGGCGTAGATACCGGTGACGTCCTTGGTGCGGATGTCTTTGGCAAACGCTTTGAGCTTGTCGTACTCGTTGAAGAAGTTGTGGGTCTCGATGCCGCCCAACGCCTTGTTGAGCTTGTGATAGATGCCCTCGTGATCGCCGAAGTTGATAAACAAGGCGACCTTGCCCTCGTTGACGTAGGGCAACAGGTGCTTGATCATGGCGACGTACATATCGAAGCCCGCGCCCGCGCCGCCGACCGTCATGAGGATGCGCACGGGCTTGCCGGTGGCAAAGCGCTCTTTGCGCAGACGGTTGTCCTCTTCCAGGTTGACCAACAATTCGTGATCCACAAAGCAACCCACCATCTTGAGATCCTTTTCGGGGATGCCTTTGAGGGGCTTTTTGTCAAATCCGTTGAGCATCTTGTAGCCCAAGTAAGCATAGGGGGTTTGCACGGTGTGGATGGCGCCTTCCGACAGGTGCAGACCCATGGGCCAGTTGTCGGGGATGGCGTTGACCACGTGGGTCATGCCCGCATGGATAGCGCCTTGCGAAGGCCACACGTGGGTGGCGATGTAGGGGATATCCTTGGGGATGTTGCGGAAGATAGGCGCAAGCAGTTCGGAATTGGCTTGATCTTTGGCGTTGTAGCTGATCTTTTTGAAGCCCTCGCAGTTGAGGGGCTCCCACACCAATTTGTTGAACAGTTTGGACTTTTGGCTGATGCGGCTGGCGAGCGAATACATATCGTTTTGCTCGCGGATCATCTTGGAGCCGGTAGCGTCGAAGGACGCCAAGTCCAACCAATAGGGGTTGAATCCCAACGCCTTGGCGGCGGACGCCATGGCGATGGAGATACGATAGTGACCAAATCCCATACGGATGTTGCCCACGATCAAGGCTTTGGGGTCAAACTCGTGGTTTTGCTTGTCAAACACGATGTTGTTGGCGCCGATGAAGTCTAAGGTGTCAATGGGCTTGAAACCGATCTTGTAGTCGGCTTTGGAGTCGTCTCCGTACTTCTTGACGTATTTTTGTTGGGACTTTTGGGCGGCTTTGACCGTCTTTTTGTCCATGGGGTTGCCAAAAATGACGCTGGATTTGTCCATGATTATTCCTCCTCTCTCGACGTCGCTTCGCTTTGCTCGAGATGACTATGGTTTTCTTGCTCGGATTCCTCTCTCGACTCCGCTTCGCTCTGCTCGGCGGGTTGCTCGTTGGTCTCGACAGCCTCTTCGGTGGGTTCGTCGTCTTTGTCTTTTTCGTTCTCGACGGCAGCCAAGAACGCGGCGTCCGACTCTTTGGCGATGATCTTCATGATCTTCTTTTCACGATACATGAGAAGGATCGCGCCGCCCGCCAAGCAGAAGCCGATGGCGACCAACGCCACGATCAACAGACCGTTGGTGGAGGGGACGATATCGTTGCTGGTCTTGTCTTGGGTGGTACCGATGATGGCGAGAGAGGTAAACGCCAACATAGCGATGGATTGACCCAGTTTCATGGAGAAGGTACGAGCCGCAAAGAACATACCCTCGCGGTTTTCGCCGGTGGTGATACTTTCGGCTTCGGCGACGTCAGCCACGATGGATTGCGGGATGATACCCAACAAAGCCATAGGCAAAGCGGCGATCACGCAGATAGCAAAGCCCATCACGTAAGCGACGGGAGTGCCGCCGTCCACGGTACGATCGATGAAGTTGAGGTTGGTGAGTGCGGCGATGAGGTAAGCGACCGCCAAGCCGACGAAGCCGGCGATGACGAGTTTTTTCTTACCGAACTTTTTGACCAACTTGGTCACGAAGGGATACAACGCGGCGGAGAGTACGGTCATTACGCCCATCAGGATCATGACGTACAACTCGGGCAGGTGCATACTCACTTTGACGAAGAAGGGGAGACCCGTTTGGAACAGGGTCAGACCGATCCAGTACATGATGTCCGAGCCGACGAAAACGCGGAAGTCCTTGTTTTTGAAGGTGGACGCCAAGGATTTGAACATATTGGATTTGCTGGGCTCCGCGTCCACGAACTCCTTTTCTTTGAGCAGGAAGGTGGGCAACAACATCATCACCAAGGCGATGACAGCCAGCACGATAAAGATCACGCGATAGCTCCAAGCGAAGCTCAAGCCGGCGCCGCGCAGCACGCCGCCGAACAGGAAGGGCAGGTAGGCGAGCAGAGTACCCACGAAGAAGGTGAGGGAGATGGCGGTGGAGATCGCCATGCGGTCCTCTTGCGTCTTACCGAACTCGGAGATCAAGGCGTTGTAGGGGGTGCAGTACATCGTCATAAACAGGTAGAACAGGATGATGAACACGGACACCCAAGCCACGTTGCCGCCCGAGGTGTGGTCGATAGGCGCGCAGAACAGCAACACGGTCACGACCGCAAAGGGCACGGCGGCGTATTGCATAAAGGGGATGCGACGGCCTCTCTTGTTGCGGCTACGGTCGGACAGCGAAGCGATAAGGGGATCGGTCACGGCGTCAAACAGACGGGAGATCGCGGTGATAAGACCCAAGATGGTAAGGAATCCGCCGATCACCAAACCGGGAGCGATGTACTTGATGGCGCCCGCTTTGACGTCGTCCGCGGTGGGAAGATAGAAGGTGACCAACCAAGTGTTGATGATGCCGCCCAGAATGGACCAGCCCAGTTGTCCCAAAGCGAAGATCCAGATCTGCTTTTTGGACAGTCGTTTGCCAATCGGCTTTTCTTGTACGTTTTCCATGACTGTGTCGTTGAACGGCAGTCGTCTAATCTACCGCTCTTTCTCCTTATCTTTTTTGCTTGCGTTAGACGCGCAAGTTGTTGAGCCTGTACACGAATACGTCGATCAAAGCCTGCACCTCTTGCTCGCCGCGTGAGTCTTGGTTGAGTACCACTCGGTTGAGGGTCAGCTTTTTGCAAAGCCCCATGAGGGCGTGTGTGGTAGCGAGATAAAACAGTTTGACGTCCTCGATCTCCTTGACCGTGCCGTCTTCCCGTCCCAAGCGGTAGGCGGCGAGATAGTCCTCGAAGTAGGGGAGAAGGGTATTTTCGTACTCGTCCAAACCCGCATTGGGGATGACGGTGGCGTCAAACTCGGAGATAAAGCGGAAGTAGTCGGGGCGCTCTCTGTAAACGGTAAGGAAGTCCCCGTAAAAAGCGCGCAATTTGTCCAAACCCGCTTTCGGTGCGCTGAGATCGAAAAAGTGATCCCTAACGTCTGCCGCCATGCGGGTGGCGACCGCCACGACCAAGTTTTGCTTGTTGGCAAAGTAGCGATACAACGTAGCCTCGCCCACGCCCACTTTGACGGCGACGTCTTTGATCGTAACGCTCGAGATACCCTTGTCCAAAAACAGTTGGGCAGAGGTCTCCACGATATAGTCGATCTTAGCTTGTTGTACGCTCATTTTCCCTCGCAAGTGATAGTCAATCTATCAAAATGATAACCTATCTATCAAAATTATATCTTATATAATCAACCCTGTCAATACCCATTTTTGCAAAAGTTGCGAAAAAACGCATTTTTTTGCGATGAGATAGACCCTCGGTCAATGATATATCGGCAAGCCGATATATGATATACGCCTTAGTCGTATTGCGGATAAAGCTATCAGACGTGTCATTTGTCAAATCGATCAAACACCACAATATCCCTCGGAGGCTTTGCCCTCGAGGGATATATCCTGTTCGAGCGCGGCTCGAATATATCATACCGCAGTGCGGTATATCATAGGCAAAGCCTATCTTATTGCCTTTGGCTTGCCAACGGCAGTGCGGTATATCGTATCACACGTGATCTATCATCTCCCCGCGGCTTCGGAACGTTTTTTTCTCTGTGAACGATAAGGGGAACACGGGTGGATTATTCCTTTTTTGGTTTATATTTTTTTTCTCAAAAAAGGGTTGCTTTTTTTACTTGCTCGCCGTATAATGTTGAGGCTGTCCCCGATTTCGGACGAAAAAAAGCAATGTGTGCGACAAAAAAGTCGTGTTTTTTGCTTTGTAAAATATATGGAGGAAAATATGACAAAAATCAACAAAATAACGATTATTCTCTTGCTGCTTGTTTTTTGCGCGCTCTGTTCCTTTGGGCTTGTCGGATGCAGGAGCAAAGCACCTAGCGACCAGAGTTATTGGTATGGGACGTACAAGTATGACGCGTCCTTAACTCGTGTTATTATTGAAATAGAAGGTGATGACTCTTCCAAGACAGGGATGTTAAGCACTTTGCGCCAAGACGGAATAGATATAATCGCTTACGATGGTCTTCGTAATTATGATTTCGAGTGGGGCACGGATAATTACAGCCTATTACAGTGGGAAATAGAGAATATACAGCACGACATCATCGTAAATAAAAAAGGATTTCATATGGGGCACGGGATCATGCAATGGGCTGAGCGGGAGTTTATTTCCGAGTTATCCAAGGATCCCGCAAGCATACGAAGCGTAAGTTGCCTTGGTCTTGGTTCGTTCGACCAGTTGGCGGTTCGATATAGTGTCGTATTGCCGATCACTTTGCCTAAGGGCAATATGACGATTAAGTTTTTCGTGGACTACATAAAAGCAAAATAGCAGCGTCCACGGTGATAAGAGGTAGAAAAATGACAATTAAGCATAAAATGAGTGGTATCATAACTGTTTTATCTATACTGATTACGGTGTTGGTAATTTCCTCTGCGGGAAGTGAAGCGACCGCTTCCGCTGACGACATCTTTACTCCTGATGATGAATTTGTTTATTGTGTTACAAAGGACGGCGTAGGCTTATGGAATTATATTGAAGAATATAATGAATGTGAAATTGCGGTATCGGAATTAATTACGCATTATAATATCAATATTGGTCAAACATTCGGTAACGGTGTTATTATACAAAACATGTCTACTGCACACAGTTTAGTATGTTCGCAGGATGATAACATAGTTAAGTTTGTACCTAAGACTGCTTTCATCAACGTTGGCACGGTAATGCATATCGGTGAGGACTATGGGTTTGTCATCAAAACCACTGTGGATACAGATCCTGATAATTCGAGTAGGCACTATAATCGTAGTACTGTCATTATTATAAAGAACGAAAGCCATTGGCAAGGTGATATGTTTTGTATAAAACTAACTGTTTGCGCTACTATTGATTACTTCTGTTTTGATCAAAGTGGCGTCGTTGCTCTTTTGCAGGAAGTAGATGATGGTAGCAATATAGGGCGTATTACCTCAACGAAATGGAACTTGATCAAGAGTGCGGGCGTAGACGGTTGGGTTGTGGTGCCGGCTATACGTTTATATAACGTAGACACTTATGGACATCCCATTGTTACAGTTGCAAAATCCAATAACCTGACGTTAAGTAATCTTTCGATTGGGTCACGTATCTATAATTTGCAGAGTTATAATACATGGGATTCGGAATATGACCCCAACACGGACGACGGATATTATTTGATCGGTGCGCAATATTTTTATCAAGTAACACAAAAACATGGTGAGTGGAATACCCAAAGCAGCGTTGTAGGGATGGTTAAAGAGTTTGGGAAGATTGCTTTGGGTGCACTTGTTGATACGGTCGCTGATTATTTGAATTTGTCCTCTCTGAATACGTTTTATGAAGCAAGTGAAGGTTTGCTTGCGCTGACCGGACAAATACAAACGGTCCAAGATGTACACTTGACAAACAATGAAAACGGTTTGGTGTATCCCGATTTCGCTTATGCAGGGGTTAATACTCGAACCAATCAAATCGCTCAATTCGGGCGGTTAGTAAAAGATAGCAGTATGCTCTTTGACCAAACAGCCGGAATATTATGCTATGGTAAGGACGAGTACATAGAGGCAAGGTTTAATTATTCTCATACGGATGGCAAAGCTGAGCCCACAAGGTTGGATTTGTCAGTGGGTGGATTGGTAATCGACAACCGAGAGGGTGGCGGTAATGACGCAGTAGTTAACGAGGCACAACTATTTACTTATAAGAATTGCGGGGCGAGCATTGCGCCTTCTCTTTCTCTTAATCTATGCCAAAGTAGAATCTATTACGCAATTTATGATAGTGCAATACCTTCCTATGTCTTTACCCCCACGTATAATGGTACCTATGCGTTGCAGTTGGACGGAAATGTCGGCACGGTGGAGATAGACGGGCAAGTGGCGTCGGGTAACAACGGCTGTTACCTTTTCGAGGGCATTGCCAACACGCCTGTCAACATAGTATTGCGTCCATCGGGTGACACTATCATCAAAGGCACGTTGTCGATAGACGTCCATCAAGGCGCGCAGGCTTTTCCGTCCAACCAGACGAGAATTACCAAGATCGACATTCCTACGGACGGCATCTATGCGGCGTGCAATAACTCTTTGCAAGTAAATGCGTTACTCAAAAGCGACTTTTCGGAGTATCGAGCGGGAGGGGTCGGTTGGTCGGACACGGCGAATATGATCCCGCTGCCCGCCGGCACCTATTATTTGCTCGTCGACAACGATACAGACCATAGTATAGAGGCAGGAACTTTCTTAGAGAAGGTAACGTCCAACAACTTGGTGTCGTCTGTGGCGAAGTCGGTATCATTGACCGACAAGTATTCATTTTACCGCGCGTCGGCGGAGCGAGACAAAGGATATTGTATCGCCCCCCAAAACGAATCGTTATCTCCCGTGTACTATACTTTTGTTGATTCAACGTTTTGTAGTTTTTCGCCTATGGCGGTAGGCGGCAACTATGCTCGCATTAGTTCACAACCTATCGATACTTATTATTACGTGGGTGTGAGGCTGTATGAAGGCATAGCAGACGCGCAACTATTGTGGAAGCAAGACGCGGGCAGCGGTGCGTGGCTCGTCGACGGGGCGTCTGTCGGCACGCATTGTTCGTTGGAGCGCAATCGTTCTTATACAATCTCGTATTTTCATAATGGGCAATATACCGTGTCGGACATTGATTTGGACGGGAGCTCGTCGCCTAATTTCAATTTGGTAAACAACACGTTTACCATATTGCCTACGGCGGATTTGGGGCAGACCTTCGTGCTGCGGGCGCAAGCCGGTCTCGGCGCACATTACGATTGTCAACTGACCATTACGACAGTACGAGAGAACAAGATATCGCTATCCGCAACAAACACGGCGACCGCTTGTGCCGTCAATTGGACGGCGCTGTTGCCGGGGATTACCGAATTTGACGTTGAATTATACGGGGATTCAACCGGCACGCACGCCGTTAGGACCGTAACGACCGACGGGGCGATGAGCGGCACCGTCAACTTGCTCTCAATGACCGGTACTCACTATACGCGTGCCGTGGTACGCAGAGTCGTGTTTGAGGGGAGATCAAACGTAGGCGATAGCTATGAGACTGCGATTGACAACTGGTTCGGCGGCGGATCGGGCGTGGAGAATGCACCGTATTTGATTAAAAATATACGGCACTTTAATAACATTTACCATGCCAACGCCGCTTATTACAAACAAACGGTGCATTTGAATTTCGGCGGTACGGCACCGCGGGCGGGCGTAACCTTCAACGGCAATTACAATGGCAACAATAAACGGATATCCGGTATCGTTCGCACCGTCACTATGACGGCTAGCAGCCCGACGTCAGGCAGTTTCGGCGGGTTGTTTGATATTTGCGGTGGCACTATTCGGGGCATTTCGTCGTACGTCGCGACAGTAAGTGTTACTGTTTATAACGTGCTATCCGCTTATCATATCGGCGGCGTTGTCGGCACTATGACGGAGGGTAGTTCCATTGCGGGATTAATGTTTGCCACTACGGTGTCGAGCAACACGCATAGCGCATATGGCACTATCGGCGGTGTGGCGGGATTGTCCGGTGGCGTGGTATCTGCGTTAGCATTCGGCTCCATCAATTTGAGCGGTTGCGGCAATATGGGCGGCATCGTTGGGCACAATTGTGCGAGCGGTCGAGTGAGCGGCGGGTTGGTAGACACCCAAGTTAATTTTCGTGTATATTCCGGATTCAGTCCCAATATCGGCGGCGCGGTAGGGCTCAACGAAGGATACGTTCATACGTCATTGGAAGCGAATATTACGGTAGTAGGGAGCATGGACTCCATTTTGTTGAGGAAATGCACCCCTCGGGTGGGAATACTGGTTGGATATAATCACTTGGGCACGGTGACCCACGGCGAGTTGGACGATACGTGTTCGATAGACGTTTCGTCGCTGACCGGCGCAACCTTGACGTATGCGACGGGCGCGGCGATCGGACGAGACGAACCAGCGCCCGAGCAAAACGGATAAGCTTGCGTCGAATCGGTACACAGCCGCCAACACACCTGCGGCAGTGATTGCTTCACAATGATATAGCCTATGGCTATGATATATCCCTTTGGGATATGATATAGACCTTCGGTCAATGATATACGACCTATGGTCGTATTGCGGATAAAACTATTAGATAGGTGATTTATCAAATCAATCAAACCACACAATATCCCTCGGAGGCTTTGCCCTCGAGGGATATATCCTATTCGAGCCCTGCTCGAATATATCATACCGCTTAGCGGTATATCATAGGCACTGCCTATCTCATTGCCTTTGGCAAGCCATAGGCAGTGCGGTATATCATATCCCGTGGGGGATATATCATTTGCAATTCACCCGCTTTCGGTTGCCTGAAAACGGGTGAATTGTATTTACCGCTCGGGCGTATCAAAATCGGGCGCAAAGGGGCGTTTTGCCCGCCGTTTTGGGAAAAATCGGGGATTTTTACCCCAAAATGCGATTATTAACAAAACTTAATCAAAATCAAAGCAACAAGTATTTGACGGCAAAACCCTTTATATATATACTTAAGCGTGCTCGGGCGGGGATAAGTCTCTTAACGGATGATGTATGAGGTTACCCGCACCTTAGGGATAGTTCATACGGACTAGTTCGATACAATCGGGCGCTAACTCAGGGCAAACTTCGGTTTGCCTATAAAAATGAGAGGCGTGAAACGCACGAGCGAGAAAACAAATTTGCGAGTTAGAAAACAGGAGGCAAAATTATGGCAAACCAAACTTTGAGAATCAAATTGAAAGCGTACGATCACGACTTGGTGGACGCAGTCGCCGCCAAAATCGTTGACGTTGTGTCCCAAAACGGCGCTAAGATCAGCGGTCCTATCCCCCTTCCCACCGAGAAAGAGGTCGTGACCATCTTGCGTTGCCCTCACAAATATAAGGACAGCCGCGAGCAATTCGAAATGCGCACCCACAAACGTCTGATCGACATCTTCAATCCCAACCAAAAGGTCGTCACCGCTTTGATGAGCATCGACGTGCCCGCCGGCGTGGATATCAAGATCAAGATCTGATCGCGCGAATCTATTATATCAATATTATAAGGAAATACATTTGGAGGTGAACTTTATCAATGAATAAAGCAATCGTCGGAAAGAAATTAGGAATGAGCCAAGTCTTCACTGCCGAAGGCGAAGTGATCCCCGTGACCGTGGTCCTGGCGGGTCCCTGCCCCGTGGTGCAAGTCAAGACTGTCGAGAAGGACGGGTACAAAGCCGTTAAGGTCGCGTTCGAACCCGCCGTGGCTCGCAAAGTGTCCGGAGACGTCAAGCCCTCTTACAAGGGTATCAACCGTCCCTTGGAAGGCGCTTACAAAAAAGCAGGCGTGGCTCCCCATCGTTATTTGAGAGAACTCAAATTGGACGAGGAGTTGGAAGTCGGCGCTACCATCTCCTGCGACACGTTCGCAGAGGGCGACAAGGTAGACGTGGTCGGCAAGACTCGCGGTCGCGGTTATACGGGTGTTATCCAACGCTGGAATCATCACCGCATCCCCATGAGCCACGGTGCCGGTCCCGTGCACAGAGAGGTCGGTTCTATGGCAGCCAACTCGGATCCCAGCCGCGTGTTCAAAAACAAAAAGATGGCAGGTCAATACGGTAACGAACGCGTCACCATTCAAAACCTGACCGTTGTCAAGGTGGACGCAGCCCGCAATTTGCTCCTCATCAAAGGCGCAATCCCCGGTCCCAAGGGCGGTTTGGTCATCGTCCGCTCCACCGTCAAATAGGAGGTCGACAAATGATTAGCGTAAAAGTGTATGACAAAACTGCCAAAGAAGTAGGCAATATCCAAGTCAGCGAAGAGGTGTTCGGCCGCGATTTCAACGAGGCTTTGATCCACCAAGTCGTGGTTGCCCAGCTCGCCAATCGTCGTCAAGGCACCAAGAGCGCCCTCACCCGTACCGAAGTGCGCGGCGGCGGCAAAAAGCCCTGGAGACAAAAAGGCACCGGCAACGCCCGTCAAGGCAGCATCCGCGCTCCCCAATGGATCAAAGGCGGCGTGGTGTTCGCTCCCAAACCCCGCGACTTCTCCCAAAAGGTCAACAAGACCATGCGTCGCCAAGCCATCAAGAGCGCTTTGTCCACTAAGTTGGCGGACGGCGAATTGACCGTGATCGACAACCTCAACCTCGAGGCCGCCAAGACCCGCGAAGCGCAAGCCATCCTCAACAACTTCGGCTTTGCCAAGAGGACCTTGATCGTCATCGACGGCGAAGATCAAAACTTGCTGCGCGCAACCAACAACATCCAAAACGTGACCTTGATCGACAGCGCTTTGCTCAACGTGTACGACATCGTCGCCAGCTACAACCTGTTGGTGACCAAAGCCGCCGTGGAAGCGATCGAAAAGGCATTAGGCGAGGAGGAATAATATGAACAATCACGATATTATCATTCGTCCCGTGCTCAGCGAAAAGAGCTTTGAGGGAATTGCCGACAAAAAATACGTCTTTATCGTAGCTCCCAACGCTAACAAGACCGAGATCAAAAAGGCGGTCGAGGAAGTGTTCGGCGTAAGAGTGGCAAAAGTAAACACCGTCAATTACGACGGCAAAGTGAAAAGACGCGGCGCGTCGGTTGGCAAGAGAGCCGATTTCAAAAAGGCTTACGTCCAATTGACTGCCGACAGCAAATCTATCGAGTACTTCGAGAGTTTGACCTAAGGAGGTAGAATATGGCTATCAAGAAATACAAACCTACGTCTCCCGCTCGTCGTGGCATGTCGGTGTCTACCTTCGAGGAAATCACCAAAACCAAGCCCGAACGTAGCCTGATGGTCACCCTGCACAAGACCGGCGGTCGCAATGCGACGGGTCGTATCACGGTGCGCCACATCGGCGGCGGCAACAAAAAGAAATACAGAATCATCGACTTTAAGCGCAACAAGGACAACATCCCCGCCAAAGTCACCGCGATCGAATACGATCCCAACCGCACCGCCAACATCGCTTTGTTGACCTATGCGGACGGCGAAAAGAGATACATTCTCGCGCCCGTGGGCTTGAACGTCGGCGACACCGTGGAAAGCGGAGCGGACGTGGATATCAAAGTGGGTAACTGCTTGCCCTTGAGCTCCATTCCCGTCGGTACCTTCGTCCACAACATCGAGATGTATGCCGGTCGCGGCGGCGTGATCGCCCGCTCTGCCGGTATCGCCGCTCAGTTGATGGCAAAGGAAGCAAAAGGCGCTATCCTTCGTATGCCTTCGGGCGAAATGCGCTACATCCCCGCGGGCTGCCGCGCTACCATCGGTATGGTCGGCAACGTGGATAGCGAGATCGTCAACCTGGGCAAAGCGGGTCGTAAACGTCACATGGGCGTCCGTCCCACCGTCCGCGGTGTGGTCATGAACCCCTGCGATCACCCCCACGGCGGCGGCGAAGGCAAATCCCCCATCGGTATGCCCAGCCCTGTCACTCCTTGGGGTAAGCCTGCTTTGGGTTACAAGACCCGCAAAAAGAAGAAGGCCAGCAGCAAGATGATTATCAAGCGCATTAACTAGGAGGATTACAATGAGTAGATCTGTTAAAAAAGGACCTTATGTTGAAGAAAGGTTGTTGAATAGAATCATTGATATGAACGAAGGCAAGAGCGAAAAGAAGGTCGTCAAGACCTGGTCCCGCGCTTCGACCATCTTCCCGGATATGATCGGTCACACGATCGCCGTCCACGACGGTCGCAAACACGTGCCTGTCTATATCACCGAAGATATGGTAGGTTGCAAGCTCGGCGAGTTTGCTCCCACCCGTACGTTCAAAGGTCACGCCGGCTCCAAATCCGCCGGTGCCAAATAAGGAGGTAGCACACTATGGCAACAAGAATGAAAGAAAAGGCAGAAGCTCGTAAGCAAAACGCAGACCTTCGCCCCCATGCTACCGCCAAATACATCCGCATTTCCCCCTTCAAGGTGAGAGTTGTGTTGGACGTCATCAGAGGCAAGAGCTACACCGAAGCGGTGGCTATCCTCAAAAACACCAACAAAGCCGCGTCGGCAGACATCCTCAAGGTGCTCAATTCCGCCGCCGCCAACGCCGAAAACAACCAAAACCTGTCGAAGAGCGACTTGTACGTAGCAGAGTGCTTCGCCGGTCAAGGCCCCACTCTCAAGAGGATCCAACCCGTGTCCAAAGGCCGCGCTCACCGCATCCTCAAGCGTACCAGCCACATCACCGTCATCCTTGACGTCAAGAACAATTAAGGAGGAAATCATGGGACAAAAAGTTAATCCTAACGGTTTGAGAATCGGTGTCAACAAGGAATGGGAAGCCAAATGGTTTGCCGGCAAAAAGAACTTTAGCGAGTACCTTGTTGAGGACGTAGCAATCCGTAACTACATCAAAAACGTGTACAAACCCGCTCCTTTGACCAAGGAAACCCCCGTGGCAGAGGGCGAAAACCAAGACGCGAGACCCCAACGCAAATTGGACGACCGTCCCCGCATCAGCAAGATCGTCGTCGAGCGTTGCGATCAATACATCAAGGTCAAAGTGTTCACCGGTCGTCCCGGCTTGTTGATCGGCAAAGAGGGTAGCGGTGTGGAAGCATTGTCCAACGCGGTCAAAAAGATCTGCAAAGACAAGGGTCACACTTATCCCAACTACTTGATCGAGTTCGTGGCGGTCAAGACCGTGGACGCGGACGCTCAATTGGTGGCGGAAGAGATCGCCAACCAAATCGAAAAGAGAGTCAGCTTCCGTCGGGCGATGAAGATGAGCATGAAGCGCGCCATGCAATCGGGCGCGAAAGGTATCAAGACCATGGTCAGCGGTCGTTTGGACGGCGCGGAGATCGCGCGTACCGAGCAATACCACGACGGCAGTATCCCCCTGCAAACCTTGCGTGCGGATATCGACTACGGTTTTGCGGAGGCAAGCACCACTTACGGTCGTATCGGCGTCAAGTGCTGGATCTACCACGGTGAAGTGTTTGGCAAGAAAGCAGAGAAGAAAGGAGGCGAAGCGTAATTATGTTAATGCCTAAGAGAGTTAAGAGAAGACGTCAGGCTCGCGGCCGTATGAAGGGCACCGCCCATCGCGGCAACGTGATCGCTTACGGCGAGTACGGTCTTGTCGCCGCCGAGTGCGGTTGGATCACGAGTAATCAAATTGAGGCAGCGCGTATCGCCATGACCAGATTTACCAAGCGTGGCGGTCAAGTGTGGATCGACATCTTCCCCCACAAGCCTATCACCAAAAAGCCCGCTGAGACCCGTATGGGTAGCGGTAAAGGTAGCGTGGAATACTGGGTCGCCGTCGTCAAACCGGGCAGAGTTATGTTCGAAATGGGCGGCGTGAGCGAAGAAGTGGCGCGCGAAGCGTTGAGATTGGCATCTCACAAACTTCCTGTCAAATGCAAGATCGTCAAGAAGGACGAAATCGAAGAAGGCGGTGACGAATAATGAAAGCTTCTGAATATGCAAAAAAGAGTACGGCCGATTTGCAAAACGAATTGACCAAGTTGAAAGCCCAATTGTTCAACCTCCGTTTCCAATTGGCGGCAGGACAGCTCGCCAACAACGCGCTTTTGAACGCTTGCAAAAAGGATATCGCGAGAGTAAGCACTATCCTTCGTCAACGCGAACTCAATATCGCCGAGGAACCCGCTAAGGGCAAGAAGGCGTAATAGGAGGTAGACTATGGCTATCGAGAGAAATTTGAGAAAAACCAGAGTGGGTGTCGTCGTCAGCGACAAAATGGACAAAACCGTGGTCGTGGCACTCGATGTGAAGTACAAACACCCTCTTTACAAAAAGACCGTTAAAGTGACCAAGAGATACAAGGCTCATGACGAAAACAACGAGTGCAACGTGGGTGACACGGTGGAGATCGCCGAGACCCGTCGCTTGTCCGCCGACAAGAATTGGCGCGTTGTCCGCATCATCACGAGAGCTAAGTAAGGAGGAATTGGAATATGATTCAACCCCAATCGAGATTGATTGCAGCCGACAACACCGGCGCTAAAGTAATTCAATGTATCAAAGTGATGGGCGGCTCCTTCCGTAAGTTCGGCAACATCGGCGACGTGATCGTGGCGTCCGTTAAGACCGCGACCCCCGGTGGCACCGTCAAGAAGGGCGACGTCGTCAAGGCAGTGATCGTGCGCACCACCAAGGGCGTCGGTCGTCCCGACGGCAGCCACATTCGTTTTGACGACAACGCGGCAGTCATCATTGACTCGCAAAAACAACCCCGCGGCACCCGTATCTTTGGGCCCATCGCTCGCGAACTGAGAGATAAAGACTACATGAAGATTATCTCTTTGGCGCCCGAAGTTCTGTAAGGAGGAGAGTATGGAAATCAAGAAAGGTGATGCAGTAAAAATTATTGCCGGCAAAGACAAAGGTCAAACCGGTGAAGTCATCCGCGTACTCCCCAAGGACAACAAGATCGTGGTCGACGGCGTCAACAAGGTATTCAAGAGCGTACGCCCCCGCAGTGCCAACGAAAAAGGCGGCATCGTGGAACAACCCGCTCCCTTTGACGCAAGCAACGCCATGTTGATTTGTCCCGCTTGCCACGAAGCGACTCGCGTGTCTCACGCGGACGTCGACGGTCGCAAAGTGCGTATCTGCAAACATTGCGGCGCCAACATCGACGAAAAAGCCGGCAAGGGCAAAGCTACGGCCAAGAAAGCCGCTCGTAAAGCGGCTCGCAAGGCTGACGACAAAGAGTAAGTCGGAGGTAGACTATGGCAGACAAAAAGAAAGAGAACAAGGTCCAAGCAGCCAAAGCTACTGCTGCTGTGGCCAAAGCAAGTGATAATCGCGAGTACAGACTCAAAACCCTGTACAACAACGAAGTCGCCCCCGCTTTGCAAAAGAAGTTTGGTTATACCAACGTGCACCAGATCCCCCGTCTCGAGAAGATCGTCTTGAACATGGGCTTGGGCGACGTCAAAGACAATGCCAAATCCTTCCAATTGGCGGTGGAGGAAATGACCCAGATCGCTGGTCAAAAACCCATCATCACCAAAGCGCGTAAGAGCGTGGCTAACTTCAAGATCCGCGAAGGTATGGACGTAGGTTGCAAGGTGACCTTGCGCGGCGCGAGAATGTACGACTTCCTCGACAAATTGATGAACGTCGTGCTGCCCCGTGTGCGTGACTTCAAGGGTGTACCCACCAAGTCGTTCGACGGCCGCGGTTCGTACGCTATGGGCGTCAAAGAACAGTTGATCTTCCCCGAAATCAACTATGAGCAAGTGGAAAAGATCAGAGGTATGGACATCTGCATCGTGACCAGTGCCAAGACCGACGAGGAAGCTAAGGAACTGTTGACCCTCATGGGAATGCCCTTCGCTCGCAACTAATGGAGGAATGAGTTATGGCAAAAACATCTTTGAAAAATAAACAACAGAGACCTGCGAAATACGCCGTGCGCGCTTACACCCGTTGCAAGCTCTGCGGTCGTCCGCACGCTGTTTTGAGAAAATACGGTATTTGCAGAGTTTGCTTCCGTGAGTTGGCGTACAAAGGGGAGATCCCCGGCGTCAAGAAAGCAAGCTGGTAAGGAGGTAGACTATGTTCGTAACAGATCCCGTAGCAGATATGCTTACAAGAATCAGGAACGCGTTGACCGCCAAACATCCCACCGTGGACATCCCCCGCTCCCGCGCCAAGATCGCGGTTGCCAATATCCTCAAAGAGGAAGGGTATGTCGCCGACGTGGAGTTGGTGGGCAACGAGGACTATACCGGTGTGATCCGCATTACTTTGAAATACGGTCCCAACGGTCAAAAAGTCATCAGCGGCTTGCGCCGTATCAGCAAACCCGGCTTGCGCGTGTACGCCAGTGCGGACGAGCTCCCCAAAGTGTTGGGCGGCTTGGGCATCGCCATCATCAGTACCAACAAAGGTATCATGACCGACAAGGCTGCCCGCTCCGCCAAGTTGGGCGGCGAAGTCATGGCTTACGTGTGGTAAGGAGGTAGGAACTATGAGTAGAATCGGAAGACAACCCGTAGAAATCCCTGCCGGCGTCACCGTCACCCTCGGCGAGGGCAACGTCGTGACCGTCAAAGGTCCCTTGGGCACCTTGACCCGCACCTTCGACCCCGCTATGACCATCTCTATCGACGGCAACGTGCTCCACGTGACTCGTTCCAGCGATACCAAAAAGGTCGCCGCGTTGCACGGTCTGACCCGCGTGTTGATCCACAATATGATCTTGGGCGTGAGCAAAGGCTTCGAAAAGGTCATGGTCGTCAACGGCGTAGGTTACAAAGTCGCGCAAACCAACCCCACCACCGTCACCTTCACCGTGGGTTACTCCCACACCGTGGACGTCGTCGCTCCCAAAGGCATCGAGCTCAAAGCGCTCAGCGCTACCGAAGTTTCGGTCAAGGGTATCGACAAAGAATTGGTGGGTCAAACCGCTGCCAACATCAAACGCATCAGGATTCCCGACGCTTTCCACCTCTACGGCATCCGCTATAAGGATGAAGTGCTGGTCAAGAAAGAAGTCAAGAAAGCCGGTAAATAAGGAGAGTAGGATATGATTAGCAAAATTGACAAGAATGCCGAGAGAGTAAAAAGGCATAAGAGAATCAGAAATAGAATATCCGGTACCCAAGAAAGACCCCGTCTGAGCGTTTATCGCAGCGAAAAGCACATCTACGCCCAAATCATCGACGACGTCGCCGGCAAGACCCTGGTCGCCGCCAGCACCGTCGAAAAAGCCATCGCCGAGCAAATCGGCGAGTTGGCCAAAAAGGACGCCGCCAAAGTGGTGGGCAAAGCTCTGGCCGAAAAAGCCTTGGCTGCCGGCATCAAAGAGGTCGTGTTCGACCGTGGCGGTTATCTCTACATGGGTCGCGTGCAATCTTTGGCAGAAGGCGCCAGAGAGGGCGGACTTGAGTTCTAAGGAGGACGATCGATATGGCAAGACAAGAAAAATTTGCAAGACACGAACAAAGCGAGTTCGACAAAGTTACCATTTCGATGAACCGCGTTACCAAGGTCGTTAAGGGTGGTAAAAACACCCGTCAAGCCGCTTTGGTGTGCGTGGGTGACAAAAAGGGCCGTGTCGGATTGGGCATGGGCAAAGCCGCCGAGGCCGTGGACGCCATCAACAAGGCGGAGACCGCCGCTAAGCACAATATGTTTGCCGTCCCCATGGTAGGCACTACCATTCCTCACGAGATCATCGGTAAGTTCGGTAGTGGCAGCGTGTTGCTGCTTCCCGCCGAGGAAGGTACCGGTGTTATTGCGGGTGGTCCCGTGCGTGCGGTGTTGGAAATGGCGGGTATCCAAGATATCCGTACCAAATCCTTGGGCAGCAACAACCCCATCAACTGCGCCAAAGCCACCATCGCCGGTTTGCAAGCTCTGCGTACCGCCGAGCAGATCGCCGCTCTCCGCGGCAAGTCCGTGGAAGAGGTCGCTTCCTTGACTTTGGTCGAGAAGAAGTAAGGAGGGAGATATGGCTCAAATCAAAATCACATTGGTAAAAAGCACCATCGGTGCTCTCAAAAATCAAAAGGCTACCGTCAAGGCGTTGGGTCTGCATAAGACCAACAGCTCGGTCGTGCGTGAAGACAACGACGTGACCCGCGGTATGATCAAGGTCGTCTCCCACCTCGTCAAGGTGGAAAACGCCGACTAAGGAAGGAGGTAGACTATGAAATTGAACGAATTGTCTAATCCCGACGCTAAGCAAAGCAAAAAGAGATTGGGTCGTGGTATCGGCTCGGGGCTCGGCAAGACCAGCGGCAAAGGCCACAAAGGTCAATGGGCTCGTTCGGGCGGCGGCGTCCGTCCCGGGTTCGAAGGCGGCCAAATGCCTTTGACCCGTCGTATCCCCAAACGCGGCTTTACCAACATCTTCAAGAAAGAGTATACCGTCATCAACGTCGGCAAACTCAACGAGTTGTTTGAAGCAGGCGAAACCGTGACCGCTCAAAGCATCGTGGAAAAGGGTTACATCGCCCAAATCGCTCCCTACGGACTCAAAGTCTTGGGCGGCGGCGAATTGAGCAAAGCCCTCACCGTGCAAGCAGCCCAATTCAGCGACAGCGCCAAAGCGGCTATCGAGGCCGCAGGCGGCAAGGCGGAAGAGGTAAAGTAAGATGTTCTTAACGTTGAAAAATGCCTTCGCAGAGAAGGGAATAAGGAAAAAGTTATTGATGACGCTGCTGTTGCTGTTGCTTTTCAGACTCGGCAGCTTCATCCCCATCCCCGGCCTCTCTCCGAGTGCTTTCGGCAATTTGGCTACCAACGATTTCTTCAGCGTCATGTCGACGATCACCGGTGGCAACTTGGAGCAAGGCACGCTGTTTGCCTTGGGCATCCTGCCGTATATCAACGCTTCGATTATCATGCAGTTGTTGACCTTGATCATTCCTCCCTTGGAGAGATTGTCCAAGCAAGGGGAAGAAGGTCGCCGTAAGATGACCCAGATCACTCGCTACGCGTCCATCGTGTTGGCGATCGTGCAGGGCATCGGTATCGCTATCACCTGGTACAACACCGTTCCTTCGGGCGGCGCCGCTCACGACTACATCACTCCGATGTTCGCTATTGGCGGCAACGGCTCGACCGTCGGCTTCGCGTTCAGTTTGATGATCATCATCCTGACCATGGTCGCGGGTAGCTGTATCGTCATGTGGCTCGCCGACCTCATCACCGAATTCGGTGTGGGCAACGGTGCGTCCTTGATCATCTTCGCAGGTATTTTGGTCGGTTTCGCTTCCGGTTTCATCGACGAGATGAAGTTGGTGTCGGGCGACGTGACCCAAATCTGGCGCGTGTTGTTGTACTTGGCGGTCGTCGTGATCGTGTTCGTGTTCATTATCTTTATCGATATGGCGCAACGCAACATCACCGTGCAATACGCCAAACAAGTCAAGGGCAACAAGATGTACGGCGGACAAAGCACGCATATCCCCATCAAGGTCAATGCGTCCGGCGTCATGCCCATCATCTTCGCCAGCTCCTTCCTGATGTTCCCCCAACTGATCGGCAGCTTGATCAACAACGGTCAAAACGCCTTCTACATTTGGTGGCAACAATACCTCGGAGTAGGTACTTGGGCGTATAGCGTACTGATGGCGCTTTTGATCCTGTTCTTCAGCTTCTTCTATGCGCAGATCCAATTCAATCCCGAGGATATTTCCAAGAGCATCCAACAAAACGGCGGCTTTATCCCCGGCATCCGTCCCGGTCGTCCGACCGCGGACTACCTCCGCAAGATCAATCGCCGTATCACTCTGTTCGGCGCCATCTTCTTGGCGGTGATCGCGTTGATCCCCAGTTTGGTGTTCCGCGCTATCCTTACCAGCAGCAGTAACTTGGTCAACGCCTTCTCGGCGACCGGTATGCTGATCGTGGTCTCGGTGGCATTGGAGTTCAACACCTCGTTGGAGAATCAACTGATGATGAAGCATTACAAGGGCTTCCTCAAATAAGGCTATGAAACTGATTTTCTTGGGCGCCCCCGGCGCAGGTAAAGGTACGCATGCGACCAAAGTCAAAGCCGATTACGCACTTCCTCACATCAGCACGGGCGACATCTTCCGCGCTAACCTCAAGGAAGGCACCCCCTTGGGTCTCAAAGCCAAAGGGTACATGGACAAAGGCGAGCTGGTTCCCGACGAATTGGTCATCGACCTCGTCAAGGACCGCCTCACTTGGCCCGACTGCCAAAACGGCTACATCTTGGACGGGTTCCCCCGCACCATCAAACAAGCCGAGGCATTGGACTCCTTCCAAGACATCGACGCGGTGATCAACCTCGTGTTGGACGACGAGACCATCATCAGACGCGTTTCGGGTCGTAGGATGTGCAGTTGCGGCGCGACTTACAACGTGGAATTGCTCGGTGGCAAGACCACTTGCGAAAAGTGCGGCAAGGAGTTGTACCAACGCGAAGACGACAAAGGCGACACCGTCAGGACTCGCTTGGAGGTCTACAATCGCGACACCGCTCCCTTGATCGCATACTATCGCAACAAAAACCTACTGACTGACATCGATTGCAACGGCAAGAGCATCGACGAGGTGTATCAAGCCATTTGCAACGAGCTCGACAAGATATGATCAATATCAAAACACCTGCGGAAATCGAATATATGCGCATCGCCAACGGCATCGTCCGCGACCTCCTTCTGTACATGGAGGAGATCGTCAAGGAAGGGGTGACCACCGCTTACTTGGACGAAAAGGCGAGAGCGTTTATCGAGAAACGCGGGGCAAAACCCTCCTTCTTGGGATACGAAGGTTTTCCGGGGAGCATCTGTACTTCCATCGACGACGTCGTGGTGCACGGGATCCCCAACAAGCACACCTATCTCAAAGAAGGTCAAATCATCGGCGTGGACGTGGGCACCTTTATCCACGGTTTCAACGGCGACGGCGCCAGGACCTTTGCGGTGGGCAAGATCAGCCCCGAAAAGCAAAAGTTGATCGACGTCACCCGCCAAAGCTTCTTCGAGGGGATCAAAGTCCTCAAAGACGGAGTGCGGTTGGGGGACGTAAGCCACGCGATCCAAACCTATGCGGAGTCCTTCGGGTACGGTGTGGTCAGGGAACTGACCGGTCACGGTATCGGCAGGGAGATGCACGAGGATCCCTCGGTCCCCAACTACGGACCGGCGGGGCACGGGGTGCGGCTTAGATCCAATATGACGATCGCCATCGAGCCGATGATCAACATGGGAGTCAAGGAAGTCTACATCGCCCGCGACGGGTGGACCGTGCGTACTCGCGACGGCAAGCCGAGCGCGCATTACGAAAACACGGTTTTGATCACCGACGAGGGCGTGGAGATCCTGACTTTGTAGAGGTGTGAAGTGAAAGTAGGAAGCGTTGTGTACAGCAAAGCCGGCAGGGATATAGGTCGCTGCTACGTGCTGATCGGGCCGGACGAGAAGGAAGGCTACGTTTGGGTAGCGGACGGAGAGGTGCGAACCATCGCCCGACCCAAACGTAAAAATAGCCGACACCTCGTCTATCGCGGTGAGGACTTGGAAAGCTTGGCTGTCAAACTGATCGAAGGTAAGCAAGTGTTCGATACCGAGATCCGTAGCGCGTTGCGCGCCTACGGCAATGAGGGGAGGTAAGTATGTCCAAAGAGGATGTCATCGAGTTTCAAGGTAAAGTGATTGAGGTATTGCCCTATCAAAGCTATCGGGTGCAATTGGAGCCCAGCAAACAACAGATCATCGCATATCCCTCGGGGAAAATGCGTATCAAGAGTATCAAAATTATCGAGGGTGACTCGGTAAAGGTCGAGATCAGTCCGTACGATTTGACCAAAGGTCGTATCGTGTGGCGTGACAAAAACTAGTCCCAAAAGAGAGTTTAACAGCGCCCAGACCGCGAGATCGTCATTCAAAACAAAACTATTGACGGAGTGTAACACTCCCAGGAGGAAAATCAAATGAAAGTCAGACCGTCTGTCAAACCCATGTGTGACAAGTGCAAGATCATTCGCCGTCACGGCACCGTGATGGTCATCTGCAGCAAAAACAAAAAACATAAACAAAAGCAGGGCTAAAATTGTTGCGCTCTTGCGTTTTGTGTGATACAATAGACAATGCGATTTTTGTAATTCATCCGTGTAGGAGCGGCTGGACAATTGCTTTCCACCAATTGTCCTCTTATGTTGGATAAATTATCAAAGATAAAAACCAACAACGAAAAAGGAGTAATGGAGGTAATTTAATGGCTCGTATATCTGGTGTTGATTTGCCGAGAGAAAAGAGAGTCGAGATTGGGTTGACCTATATCTACGGCATCGGCTTGGCTACTTCGAAAAAGATATTGCAAGAGACCGGGATCGATCCCGACATCAGGGTCAAAGACCTGACGGAAGCTCACGTGTCCGCACTACGTGAATATATCGAAAATCCCGACAACCATTTGGTGGTGGAAGGTGATCTTCGTCGCCAAATCGACATGGACATCAAACGTCTGAGGGAAATCGGCTGCTATCGTGGCGTTCGCCATCGTAAGGGCTTGCCCGTACGTGGTCAATCCAGCAAGCGTAACGCTCGTACCCGCAAGGGTCCCCGCCGTATCGTGAGCCGTTCCAAGAAATAGGAGGTAGCACATGGCAGCGAAGAAGAGAATCGTCAACAAACGCAAAGAAAAGATCCGCGTTGAGCGTGGTCAATGCCACATTCAATGCTCTTTCAACAACACAATCGTCACTTTTACCGATATGCAAGGTAACGCTATCTCGTGGTGCTCGGCCGGCAAGTTGGAGTACAAAGGTAGCAAAAAGAGCACTCCCTACGTCGCTCAGATGGTCGCCGAAAACGCCGCTGACACCGCCAAAGAGTGCGGCATGAAGTACGTGGAAGTGTACGTCAAAGGCCCCGGTCAAGGCAGAGAATCTGCTATCCGTGCGTTGGGCAACAAGGACATGATCGTCACTTTGATCAAGGACGTCAGCCCCATCCCCCACAACGGTTGCCGCCCGCCCAAGCGTAGAAGACTGTAGTGTAAAGGAGGATTGAGTTTATGGCGAAATATACAGGACCCAGCTGCCGCCTTTGCCGTCGTGAAGGCGAAAAGCTGTATTTGAAAGGTGACAGATGTTACAACATCGCAAGTGACGGTACCAACAAGCCTTTGTGCCCGTTTGACCGTACTAACAAGAAAGTGACCCCTCCCGGACCCGTGCACGTCGGTCGTAAAAAGGTGAGCGGCTATCAACAACAACTTCGCGAAAAGCAAAAGGTCAAACGTACCTATGGGTTGTTGGAGAAGCAAATGTTCCACTATTACGAGTTGGCCGAAAAGCAAAAGGGTGTGACCGGTGAAAATATGTTGATCCTCATCGAGCGCAGATTGGACAACGTCGTGTTCCAAATGGGTATCGCGGCGTCCCGCGCACAAGCCAGACAATTGGTTTGCCACGGTCATATCACCGTCAACGGCAGCAAGGTGGATATTCCTTCCTACCTGATCAAAGCCGGCGACGTGGTGGCTGTCAAATCCGAAAAAGCCGAAAACGAGTTTTTCAAGGCTTTGAAAGAGTCTCCCGTGCGTGCCAATATGCCCAAGTGGGTGTCCTTCAATAAGGAAGAGCTCAAAGGCGAAGTCGTCGCCCTGCCCACCCGCGAGGATATCGATTCCCGTATTAAGGAGCATATGATCGTCGAGTTGTACTCCAAGTAATCGTGACTAGGAGGTAGAATATGATAGAAATTAAGAAACCCCAAATCCTTACCGAAGAAAGCGAAGACGGAAGTTTCGGCAGATTTATCGTAGAGCCCCTCGAGAGAGGTCTCGGCACTACGTTGGGTAACGCTTTGCGTCGTATCCTGCTGTCCGCACTCCCCGGCGTAGCCTGCGTCGGTATCAAAATCGATGGGGTCCAACACGAGTTTTCGACCATTCCTCACGTAGTTGAGGACGTGGTGGAGATCGTTCTCAACGTCAAAGGCATCGCCTTCAAAGCGGTCGGCGGCGCTATCGACAACGAGAACAAGCCCGTGATCAGGTTGGTCAAAGACACCGCCGGTCCCGTGTACGCAAGAGATATCGATTGCGGCATGGACGTGGAAGTGCTCAACCCCGATCATTATATCTGCACCTTGGACGAGGGTGGCAAGCTCGTGATGGAGCTGACCATCGGTTCGGGCAGAGGGTACGTCGTCGCCGGCAAAAACAAGGACGTGCATCAACCCATCGGCTACATTGCCATAGACAGCATCTTTACCCCCGTGGTCGCCGCCAACTATACGGTGGAAGACACCCGTGTGGGGCAAAGCTTGGACTATGACAAGTTGACCGTGGACGTGCGCACCAACGGCACGACTCCCGCGAGGGAGATCATCTCCTTGGCAGCCAAGATCTTGGCGGATCACGCCAAATTGTTCGTCGACCTCTCGGGCGATATGGACAAGATCAACGTCTTGGTCAACCAAGAAGAAAACAAACAACAAAAGGTGTTGGAGATGACCATCGAGGACTTGGATCTGTCCGTGCGCAGCTACAACTGTTTGAAGCGCGCAGGTATCCACACGGTGGAAGACTTGACCAAAAAATCGGGCGACGATATGCTCAAAGTGCGTAACTTGGGCAAGAAATCGTTGGACGAAGTCATTAAGAAATTGGAGGACCTCGGTCTGAGCTTGCGTAGCAACGACGAGTAAGGAGGCAACAAATGGCTAGGAAATTAGGAAGACCTACAGATCAAAAGAACGCTTTGCTCAAAGGACAAGTCAGCGACTTGTTCTGGTATGGCAAAATCGAAACCACTTTGTCCAGAGGTAAGGACGTCGCTCGTCTCGCCGAAAAGTATTTGACCGTGGCGATCAAAGCCTATGACGACCAGGTGGAAGTGACCAAAAAAGTGAAAAACAGCAAGGACGTGATCGAGGAAGTCAAAGTGATCAACGACGGTCCCAAGAAATTGAACGCTCGTCGTTACTTGATGGCTCGCCTCTACGATCCCCAAGAGCGCAAGTTGCAAGGCGAAAGCCGTACCGAGTACAAACTCCGTACCCGCGACGTCAAGCATCCCCTCGTCGAAAAAATCTTCAAGGAGTATGCTCCCAAGTACGCCGCTCGCAACCAAGAGAACAACCAAGCCGGCGGCTATACCCGCATCCTCAAGTTGGGCGCTCGCCGTGGTGACGACGCTGAGACCGTCATCGTGGAGTTGCTGTAAGTAGTAGTTATCATCATCTTGAAAAGGACGCATCAATGCGTCCTTTTTTTGCGCAAAATCAGCGTAATACACCGATTCCGTCCGCTCTCTCGGGGCGTGTACGGCAAGTACACTTGCCCCTCTTTCGCGGATTAGTAATCGGCGTATTCCATCTTATTTTGCGCAAAAACGCATACGTTTCCTCTTAAATAATTGCCTCGACCGTCGATTTCGTTCCTTGACGAAACGCAAGACCGGGGCGATCCGCTCGGAGACTCGGCTCACGTACAAGGAGTACGTTGGACCCTCGTCCCCTCGTTGGAATTGACTCGCTCTCATTTGATTTTGCGCAAAAACGCATACATTTCCTCTTAAATAATCGCTTTGACGGGCGTAATTATGTTCTTTGACGAAACGAGAGGACGAGGCGATCCGTCCGCTTGACAGGGGCGTGTAAGGCATACGCGTCTTTCAGGTGTTATTTGGTAAAAACACGATCGAATATCGTTTACGATATACACTTCCTCTATATATTGACAAGAATAGCCTTCGGCTCGGCAAATATTGGGTATTGACAACGGGGATCTATGTGGAGTAGAATATAAGTACAATCAAAAGTGTGCGAGTGCACACGCACTAGATTTTATGGAGGTAGACAATGAAGAAGAAACTTTTGACTATTTTGGTCGTGGTTGTTCTGGTCCTGTCCATCATGTCCTTGGCTTTTGTCGGCTGTAAGAAGAAAGACGACGGCAGCAACCAAGGCGGTAACGGCGGTCAAACCGTTGACCCCGGTAACCAAGGCGGCACCAATCCCGACCCCCAAGGCGGTGAGTCTAAGGACGATCCCGAAAAATTGGCGCAAGCTGCCGAGCAACTGGATTATTTGACCTCTTATGCCCAAGCTTGGGTGGTCAACAATGCCGGTGAATCCGTCGCTCCCGCCAGCGCTTTGCAAAACGCTCTCAAGAACGTGAAAGGCAGTGCGAACTGGAAAGCCATCAACACCATCAAAGTGGCATTGAACGGCAACGAGTATTCTATCGACGTCACGTTTGCCAAGGGCTACGGCGACAAACAGAGCGTTAAAGTCAACGCCGTGACCGTGGCTGCCGACCGCTTTGTGGCAGGCATCCCCTACGCCGTTTCCACCGACATTGCCAAATTCGACGACGTGTTCGTGCCCATCGCCAACGGTCTGCTCAAGACCATCAAGACCGCGATCGACAACGGCGTTGAGTTCATTACCGACGAGAAAGGCAACAAGGTGTTTAGCGCCAACGCCGAATTGGGCGTGTCCGCCTTGGTCGGTCACTTCGGCGACGTGTTCGGCGGTATGGAATCTCCCGCCGAGTTCAGTCTCCGCATCGGTGGCAACATCGGTCGCGAAGCCAAAGACACCCAAGCGGCTATCGAGATCTTCCACGGCGACAAGGCTTTGGTCGGTTTGTACTACTTTGGCGCCGAAGACAAGGAGGATTGCAAACTCTACTTGGGTTTGGATATCCGCGGCTATCAACAACACTACTTCATCGACAACGCCGAACTCAACGCCCTCGTGATGGGTCTGTTGGCGGGTATCGGCAGTGAAGAAGTCATCGAGGAAGTTGAAGACGCTCCCGCCGAGGAGGAAGAAACCCCCATCTGGGAGAAGAAGTTCACCAGCTTTGAAGAATTCTTGGGTCTGTTCAACTTGGATCCCACCGTCGGCGGCGTGGTCAAATCCGTCATCACCAAGTTGCTTGCCGGCAACATGGGTAGTTATCCCACCGCTAACGGCGGCAAGATGTACCAGATCCGCATCGATCTGAAGCAACTCATTTCCACTTTGCTCGAAACCGGCGAACTCGTACAAGGTATCGTCAACAACCTCGTGCAATCCGTGGATATGCTCAAGACCCTTGACGTGGCTACCATGCAAGGTATCGGCGGCGCGTTGATCCTCTCTGCCGAAGTGAAAGCCGACGAGACTTTGGGTTCGGTCGAACTGAGTTACAACGTGGACGAGCACGACTTCCGCTTCAACGCCAACGACACCGAAGCGAAGAAATACGGTCCCATCAACCTCGCTCTGTTTGTGAGAGACTTCGACCTCGGCAAACAAAACATCGAGATCGGTATGTTCGAAGAGGCGGATTACACCTACTTCTCGCCCCTCAATATCGAAGCTTCGGCTGAGTTCAGCACGACCATCAGCGGCGTGAACGAAGATATGGACGGCACCGTCAATTACGTCGCAGAGTTGAAAACCAACATCAACCCCTTCGCGATGGAAGACGGCGTATTCCAACTCACCTTAGCCGATGCCGACAAGACCGAGACTGTGTTTAACCTCTACGGCGACCTCTTCTTTGGTGAAAACGGCTTGGACGCCAGTATCGAACTCTTCCATAAGGGCGAGATGGCTTCGTTCAACGCTTCCGACGTGGGCTTCCCCTTGATGATGACCGTTATGGGTATTGTGATGAGTCCCGACAGCGTGTTGGCACCCGTCGTGACCTACGTCACCGACTTGATGAAACAATTCGGCTTTGACATGGATCAACCCGCTATCGACGATGGCGAAGACGCTCCCGCCGATGAGATCGACGAACAAGAAGATGAAGGTCTCGGCCTTGATATGATGGGCTTGATCAACGTGATCAGTCACTTGGGCGACGAACTTGCCAAACTCAGAGAGGGCGGCTCCATCGACTATCCCGACAACATCGACTTCGCTAACCTCGGCGACTTCTACTTCCGCGCTAACCTCGACAACGAGGTCTACAACGAAGTGGTCAAGTACCTGTCCGAAGGTATCGGCGCACTCAAAGACGTTGAGTTCGATCAAAACGCCGCTCACGTGGATGTGTTTGTCAACTACACCAAAGACGGTGCTGACTACGGCGATCGCATCTTCGTCCACGTCAAATACAAAGCTATCGACGTCACCGTCGACGTCAACTGGCAACACTGGGAGTTGGATAAACTCGCTTTCGTCAAAGTGACCGTCACCAACGGTGAGGGCAGCGACGCTTCCGTTACCGTCTATGACGCCAAGATCGACGCCGCCAACTGGGACAAAGAAGACGGTGAAGACAGCAACACTGCCAAAGTGACTTACAGCGTGACCGAAAACTTCGACGAGCCCGTCACTTACGTGGACGCTACCGTCGGTAAAGTCTTTGGCACCAGTGGAGACATGATCGGCGTGTGGGTCGACGCTCACCTCTACACCGCTACCGGTGAACCCGATCCCGAGGATCCCGAGGCAGAGTTCGAACTCATGGTGGATCACAACTTCTACGTCAACGTGTCCGCCGAGGACGGCAACTACAGATTTACGGGCGTTGCCAACGATCACGAGATCAACATCGATTTCGGCGAGTGGAAATATGAGAGCCGGAGCACCTTGTCCTTCGGTATTCCCGCTCCTCGCTGCAGCTTCAACTGCGCGTATGATTTGGACGGCAGATCCATCCGCTTGGTGGTCCGACGCGCCGAGATCAGCAATTGGGGCGCTAGCGTCACCATCGACGACAAGACTCCCGAAGGTGGCACAGAGATCGATGCCGAAAACGTGACCATGTGGGTGATTGGCATGATCAACGACGCTATCGAACCTTTCCTTAACGTCAATTTCGGCAACGTGCCCGGCGACGCTAACGACTGATCGTCAACTTAACAACAAAAAGGACTGCTTCGGCAGTCCTTTTTTTGCGTAAACCGCAATCTTGCGGCGCGCAATAAAAAAGACCGCTGAGCGGTCTTTTTATTACTTGCAGCCACAGCCGCCGTGAGGGGTGAACATCTTGTTACCACCGCAGCCGCCGCAGTACTCCAACACGAGCAAGAGGGGCAGGATGTCGCAGATGTTGCCGCCGCAGCAGCACAACAGGATAATGATCCAAAGATAGTTGTCGCCAAAGTTCATCATAATATATGTACCTCCAAAGTCCTTTGTACGAGCGTTTTGGTCTCGCTCTTAGTGTAGCCTATGAGGATCGGGGCAATATGGTGACAACTATCGGGCAATTTGGTTGACTTTTTGGGCGAGTTGCACTATGATGATGGTAGTCTATATATAGAGGTATGAGTATGTCGAAATCTTGTTTGACTATGGACAAATTGGTTTCCCACTGCAAGACGGTGGGCTTCGTGTATCCCGGCTCGGATATCTACGGCGGACTCGCCAACACTTGGGACTACGGTCCTTTGGGCGTGGAACTCAAAAACAACATCAAGCGCAGTTGGTGGAAACGCTTCGTGCAGGAAAACCCCTCCACCTACGGGGTGGACGCCGCTATCCTGATGAACAGCCGCGTATGGGAAGCCAGCGGTCATACCGCCAGTTTTTCCGATCCCAAGATGGATTGCCGCGAGTGCAAGACCCGTTACAGAGCGGACAATCTGATCGAGGAGCATTCCAAAGGGGAAGTCAATCCCGACACCATGACCAACGAGGAGATGGAAGCTTATATCGAAGAGCATCACATCAACTGCCCTCGTTGCGGCCGTCACAACTGGACGCCCATTCGTCAATTCAACATGATGTTTTCCACCTCTCGCGGAGTGACCGACGAGGGACAAGATCTCATCTATCTGCGCCCCGAGACCGCGCAAGGGGAGTTTGTCAACTTCCTCAACGTGCAACGCACCACCCGCGCCAAGGTGCCTTTCGGTATCGCTCAGATCGGCAAAGCGTTCCGCAACGAGATCACCCCCGGCAACTTCATTTTCCGCACCATCGAGTTTGAACAGATGGAGCACCAATGGTTCTGCAAAGGGGAAGACGGGGACAAGTTTTATCACGAGTACAAGCAAAAGGCTTGGCAATATCTCCTCGACTTGGGCTTTGACGAGGCGGAACTGCGCTTCAAAGACCACGACAAGTTGGCGCACTATGCCAAAGCCGCTTGCGACATCCAATACAATTTCCCCATCGGCTGGTCCGAGCTCAACGGCATCCACAACCGTACCGACTACGACCTTAGCCGTCACCAAGAGTACAGCGGCAAGCCCATGCAATACTTGGATCCCGTCACGAACGAAAAGTACGTGCCCTACGACATCGAGTACAGCATCGGTTGCGACCGACTGCTCCTTGCGGTGTTGTGCGCCGCTTACGACGAGGAACAACTGGAAGGCGGGGACAGCCGCGTGGTGATGCACTTCCATCCCTTCCTGGCTCCTTACAAGGTGGCGATTTTGCCCTTGCAAAAGAACTTGGGCGACAAAGCCAAGGAACTGTACGCCACTCTGTCCAAGCACTTTATGTGCACTTACGACGAGACCGGCTCCATCGGCAAGCGCTATCGTCGTCAAGACCAGATCGGCACCCCCATGTGCGTGACCATCGACTTTGATACGTTGGAGGACGACACCGTGACCGTGAGAGACCGCGACACCATGCAACAAGTGCGGTTGCCCATCGATCAACTTGTTTCTTACGTGCAAGAGCGCGTGCAATTCAACTAAGCGTTTACTTCCGCTCTTGCCGATAGGACAGGAGCGGTTTTTTTGAGGTGAAGTATGAGCGTTAAAGTATGTGTTTTGGCAAGCGGTAGCAAAGGTAATTGCACCTACATCACAGACGGCGTGACGCGTATTCTGATCGACGCGGGTATCTCTTGTCGCAAGATCGAAGAGGGACTGGCGCCTTTGGGGGCCAAATTGACCAATATTGACGCCGTGCTTCTCACCCACGAACATATCGACCACGTATACGGACTGCATACTTTGGCAAAAAAATACGATATGCCCATCCTTGCCAATTCCCGTACCGCCGTATCGGTGGACGTCAAAATGCACACCGATATCGCCCGCAAGCAAAAGGACAACTTCGATACCGGCTTTCGGGTGGGGACGGCGGATATTTTCCCTTTCCGGGTCTCTCACGACGCCGCGTGTCCCGTGGGGTACGTGCTGACCTTGGGCGGGCATAAGGTGGCGTATTGCACCGACTTGGGACATATCACCGACTCGGTGCGCAACAACGTGTCGGGTTGCGACGTCGTGATATTGGAGTCCAACCACGACTTGCACATGCTGGAGACGGGGCCCTATCCTCCCGAGTTGCAGGCCCGTATCAAGTCCGACGTGGGGCACCTCAGCAACGAACAATGCGCCGCTTTTGCCGCCGAACTGGCGCTATCCGGCGCAAGGCAGATCGTGTTGGCGCACCTAAGCGAGCAAAACAACACCCCCTCGCTCGCCCTCAAAGCGGTGCAAAATGCCCTCGAACAATCGGGCGCTTCGGCGTCTATTGTCGTCGCCAAACAAAACGCGGCGGTCGGGGTGGAACTATGACCGAGCGCAAAACGCAATTCGGTTTTAACGACGGCGGTATCCTGTTTTCGATCGCCGTCGCCCTCATGTTTTTGTACCAGATCGCTTTGAGTTTGGCGATCAAGCCCTCTTCGCAAGTCTTTTTGTGGGCGTATTCTTTCGGCACGCCCGTGATCTTTGTCCTCACCTCGACCGTGGGCGCGTTGGTCATGCGGGTCAACCCCCTCAAAGCGTTGCCCATCGCCAAAGCCCCCAAACCGAGAGAGGCGGGCAGAGCGATCCTTTTGGCGATCCTCGCGGTGTTGGCGTTTTTGCCCTTGGCTACCGCCGTGCAATGGTTGTTCGGTTTGATGGGGTATCGGCAAGCCCCCGTGTACGCCGATTACAGTTCCACTTGGTGGCGCATGCTGTTGGGACTGGTGGGGATCGCGCTGTTGCCCGCCATCGGCGAAGAGTTTTTGTTCCGCGGGGTGGTGTACGGCTCTATCCGTCGCAAGGGTACGGTGTACGCCGTTTTCTTGACCGCCTTGCTGTTTGCGCTGCTTCACGGTAGCCCCGTGCAGTTTATCCACCAGTTTTTGATCGGCTGTATCATGGCTTTTTTGGTCTATCAAACCGAGTGTTTGTGGACGAGCGTGCTGTTCCACTTCGTCAACAATGCGGTGATCATCTTGTACGAGTTCGTCTATAAAGCGGCGTGCGCGACGTATACTATCCCTTGGTGGGTGTATCTCGTGATGTTTGTAGTGGCGGCGCCGCTTTTGGTGCTCGTCCTTCTCAAAACGGGACTTCGCAAGCCCACCGATCAAGAGGGCGATCCCGTGCCGATGGTCGCCGCTCCTTCCTTGGGGCGCGGCGGCGCATTTTGGGCGAAGAGGGGAGAGTATATCCCCTACCAAGCCAACCCCAAACCGTTCGGGTTGTACGTGGCGTTCGCCATCGTGGGGATCATTTGGCTTGCCAATACCATAGTGGGGTGGAAAGGAGTATGAGTCGTCGCAATCAACTGTTATCTACCTATTTTTGCTCGATGGTGTGTTTGTCCCTGCTCAACGTCTTTTTGAGCGTGGTACCCAATCATCTTAGCGACAACGGCACCAATCTGTTGTACTCTTTGTTGGCGCAGATCTTTTGCATGGGCGTGATCCCTCTTTTGGGCGGCACGCTGACCTATTGGGGTAAAGGCGGCACCGTAGCCGAGCGCATGAGCTATACCTTGCGCCGTTGGGGCTACCGCGCCCCCAAAGACAAGCGGGTGTGGTTGCCCGTCGTGTTGTTGTCCGTCAGCTTTATCTACGTCACTCAACTCGTGGCGCGTATCGGCAATTTGGCGCTGATGTTGGGGCAGTACACCTTCCCGGCAAGCGGCAGCTACATGTACAACAACGTGGGTGAACTGTTGATGTGGATCGCGGTAGGTTCGCTTTTGCCCGCCACCTTCGAGGAATTGACCCACCGCGGGCTCGTGATCGACGCCATCGGCGATGGGGGCAACGAGATCGAGCAAATGTTGTTGTGCGGCTTGCTGTTCGCTTTGATGCACACCAATATCCTGCAATTTTTGTACGCCTTCGCGGGCGGGTGCATGATGGCGTTTCTCACCATCAAGACCAAGAGTGTTTTGCCCGCTATGCTGCTGCACTTCGTCAACAACACCTATTCGCACCTCTCGTCCTACGCTTCCCAAAACCCCGATTCCGTCTTGGGTTGGATGGATGTTGTCAGCGACTTTTTTACGAGCAATATCGCCATGCTTCTTTTGGGCGGGGTGCTATTGGTGGGCAACGTTGTGTTGGCGCTCTATTTGCTCACTTGGGTGCAAAAGACCTCGGGCGCGCCCGAAGGCTTGCGCGAAGTGACTTTGCTTCGTTTCGGCCGCAAAAAGAAAGTTGCGCCCCAAGCTAACGCCGCTATGGACGAGCAGACCCCATCCGATCCCGCGCCCGTCATCACCTTGGACGCGTATCGTCCGTTTGGCAAAGCCAAGCTGTCCGACAATATCTTTTTGGCGGGGGTCGTTACGACCACGGCTTTGACGACCGTATTTACCTACGTGTGGGGTGTGGTCAGATGAAAGTCACCGTCGTCTGCGTGGGCAAACTCAAAGAGCCCTATCTCAAAGACGCGATCGCCGAGTATGCCAAAAGGCTTAGTCGGTACTGCAAGTTTGGGGTGGTGGAACTGGCGGAGAGCAAAAACACCTCTCGCGCCCTTGCCGATATCGCCCGCGCCAAAGAGGAAGAGGGAGAGCGCATCTTGCACGCCTTGGGCGAGGGGGAAGTGGTCGTCCTCGATCTCGGCGGCAAAGAGATCGCAAGCGAAGAGTTGGCGGACTACGTAGGCAAAGCCGCCGACCGGGGCAAAGACCTGTATTTCGTCATTGGCGGGAGCGACGGGTTGTCGCCCGCCGTCCTTGAGCGCGCCGACTTGACCGTTCGTTTTGGGCGCATCACCTTGCCTCACCAGTTGTGCCGCGTGGTGCTGTCCGAGCAGATCTACCGCGCCTTCTGCATCGTGGCGGGCAGTAGCTACCACAAGTAGTGCAAAGCGGGCGCTTTGCAATGATATACCGCCGTCGGCGGTATGATGTACGGCTAAGCCTATCTCATTTCATGCGTCAGCATCTTATAGATCTCTCCGTACGCCGCCAAAGCGGCGGCGGGGACTTGGGGTAAGTCGTCCTTGGTCAGGACGACTTTTTTGTTCGTCCACACGGCGACCGCCTCTCGTATTTCGGCGATGATCTCCTCTCTAAGCGAGGGATACGCCCACGCCTCTCCCCAAGTCAACCGCCTGTCGAGGAAGTAGGACGAGAGAGACCCGGACGCGTCGACGATCTTGTCCTCGGGAAGGAGCAACACCTCGGCGGGCGTTAGCACGAGGGCGAAATCGTCTAACTTTAGCCAAATCGCCGCCAAATACGCCCACGATAGCGGGTTGCCGTCGTATGTCGGGCAAGGAGCGGGCAAAACGGGTTTGACCTCGTATCGTTCGATTTTGAAACGTTTGAGAGCGCAGAGCGATACCGCGCACACTTCCCATCCCCCGTCCGTTTGCGCCACACCCAAGATAGGGCGAGTGCTTGCCCGTATTTTGGCGTGCGCCCGACCCGTGGCTTGGGGCACCTCGTCCACTTCGATCCAGCCCCTCTTTTGCCAAAAATCCACCCCCTTGAGGGTGGTGGTCATGCTGTATCCCGAGGCTTGTTTGAGATACAATTTGGTGCAATCGGGGTGGGCGAGGATGAGGGAGAGCAACTTGCCCGTTTTGCTTTGGCTCATACTTCCATTATACCAAATCCGCCACCCGTCTTTTGTCCGCTCGCGTCGAAAGAGAGGGAAGCGTGGCGCAAAGCGCGGGCGATAGCGCCTCGCGCAGTGATATACGGCTTTGCCGTGTGATATTTTTGCCAAGGCAAAAGTGATATTCCGCCTGATGGCGGAGTGATATTCGCTCCGCGAGTTGGCTACGCTTTGCTCCGCGTGGAAGGCTCCGATTTCGCCTTGTAAATGGTTTAGTATACTATACACAAAAGGTTGCCCCGAGGTTGCGGCGTCTCTCGAAACGCCTAAGCGATATAAATCCCCACAGGATTTGCGATATAACGCAGCCCCCTTGCACCGAACAAGGGGGCTGTGTTGCGATATATTCGGCAAGCCGAATGCGATATATCCCTTTGGGATGTTGCGGATGGGGATTGATATTGCTAACGCAAAGAGCGTACATATCGCATGATATGCGGTATCGTATCTCGCATTTGCCAAGGCAAATGGATCGCAAAAGCACCGAAACAATGGATCGGTGCTTTTACGTTAGCAGGTATCGAAAAAACCGCCGCAACCCGAGCAAGGTAAAACCCTGCGAGGATTTCACCCGCATAGAGTGCGGATTTCAACGGCTGTAAAAGCCGATTTCACCCATGCTCTGCATGGATTTCACCCACCGCAGGTGGATCTATTCGGCTTCCACCACGTTGCCTGCATCCAACACGATGCGGGCAACATATCACTTGCGAGTAAGGCGAGCAAATATCACTCTGCCTTTGGGCAGAATATCACACACCTTTGGCGTATATCACTGCGAAGCGTAGCACGGCTAAGCCGTATATCATTGCGCTTTGCGCCTGGCGCTTACAGCGTTTTCGCGTCTTCCACGTAGGGCAGGAGACTGATCTCCAGATTGCCGTTTTTGGTGCGCAACTCGTCGATGAGTTCCTTTTCTTCGGCGGGATTTTTGAGGATCACGCGGAAGGAGAGGCGGAACATACTGCCCATACCCGTGGTCTTGACCCCCACCGCCTCGCACTCTTTGAGGTAGTGATCGAAGGTGGACTTGAATACGTCCGAATAGTTGAGGGTCTCGGGAATGGTGATCTTGAGGAGTTTTTCCTTGGCAAAACGCTTGTTGCGGAAGATGGGCAGATAGCTCAGCCCCACGTACAAGCCGCCCGCCAAAAGGGTAAAGATGACCCCGTACGCCGCATAGCCCAAGCCGAACACAAAGCCGGATACCACCCCGCCGAAGAGGAGCAGTATTTCCTCGGCGCGCCCGTTGGTGGAGCGGAAGCGGATCAATCCCAAAGCGATGGCGATGGTCGCTATCCTTGCCACCCCGTTGGTGGACGTGGTGTCGCCCAAAAACTTGTCGAGCAAAGCGATCCCCACGCTCACGATCAAGGGGATGAGCGCCAAGGTGACGAACATTCCTTTGGACGAGCGCAGTTTGAGGGACGCCAAAAAGGCGTATATCCTGCCCGAAACGAGCGCCAAAGCCGCCATTAAGGCGACCATACCTATCGTAGTACCGTTTTGAAATATCGAGTTAAACATGTTGATTCTCCTTATTCCTCGGGGCGAGTGGCGCCCCGCTCTCCTTGCCCGCTCAAGTCGGCTTATTTACAGCACCACGTTTTGCAGTACGCGGTGCGCTTGTTGTTTGTACGCCTCTCCGTACTTGGAAAAGCTGCCTTTGTAGATACCCCCCTCGGCGAGGATCTTGCTCAACCACATGGGCATCGCCTGTTGCACCTTGACTTCGAGTATCGTGTGGCCCTTTGGCAGTAGCGATATCCCGCCCATCGAGGTGGTGAGGTCGAGATCGGTCACTCTGTAGCGGGGGTTGTGGTCGATGGTAAGTCGCAAGTCCCCGCCCGGCTCGAAGTAGGCGTTGCGGTCGTAGATGATCAGGCAAGCGGGCACCAAGTCGCGGTAGTAGTCGCGGAAATAGGATATCTCTCTTGCGATCTGTCCGTCCGCGCAGATCTCTCCGTCCCCTCGAAAGAAGGCGTTGACCCCCTCGATGGTCGAGGCGACTCGGCGCTTGTACACGATGCCGTCCGCTTTACGTTTGAGTTCGAGGTACACCGGCCTGTTTTCGGTCGCCAATCCGTACGAGCGCAGCCGTATCTTTTCCTTAAACGGCGGTTTTTCGATGGACGTCCGTATCAAGCGATAGTCGGGGGTGTCGTAGTACAGCGAGGCGATGGACGTCAGTCCGTATTTGTCCAGTTGCATGTGTCCCACGAGCTGCCGTTTGAGGTACTCGGTCTGTTGGGGAGTCAATAGGTATTTGAGTTCGTAGCGTTTCATCACCACGATGGGTTTTTCGCTCGCCATGTTCTCACCCCCTATAGCTCGGCGCGCAGCACGAATCGTCCGTTTTCGCCCGTCGCCCATATCCTGCCGCCGTGCGCGGCTACGATCTCTTTGGCGACCGCAAGCCCCAATCCGTTGCCTTCGATGCCGCTTTCCTTGACCGTTTCCGAACGGTAGAATCGCTCGAACACGCTGTCCATGGGACCGTCCGGCACCTCGGGTGCGTCGTTAGAGACCGTCAAGGTCAGCCGTTCTCCCTCTTTGGATAGGCGCAACGCGGCTTGGCTTTGGGAGTAGGCGAGGGCGTTGTCCAAGGCGATGTTGATGAGGTCGCCTATCTTGAGCGGATCGCCCGTGTACCGCAATCCTTGCGCTACGTCCGCCTCGAAGGTCTTGCCCTTTTGCTCGAAGAGTCTTTGGTAGGGTGAGGCGATCTCTGCGGTCAAGGCGGATAGGTCAAACTCCTTTTTGTCGGGCGCGCTCTGCTCCTCGAGGAGCAGTTTGTCCAACCCCGCCACCAGTTGGGTGAGCCTGCCCACCTCTTTGCCGATGGCGTGGCTCTCCTCGCTCTCTCCGTCGCGCAGTTCGATCACGTGGCGGGAAGTATCGATCACGGTGATGGGATTTTTGAGTTCGTGGGAAGCGTCCGCCACAAATTGTTTTTGACGTCTGTCGCTCTGCTCGATGGGTTTGACCACCGCTTTGGAGATACCCAACAGGGCAAGGAAGGTCACCGCCAGTCCCACCGCGCCGCCCGCCAGCGAGGCGATCAGCACCCTGTACGAGGGCAGCAGTTCGCGCGATTGATCGATGACGGTCACGTGGGTACCCGCTTGATCCGTCCATACCGTGTAGCGGTAGTAGGTGCGGGTCCAACCCCCTTTGCCCCCCTTGAGGCTGTCCGCCCAATCGGCGGCTTCCTCTTGGGTCACGGCGTTGAGGTGCATATCCACTCCCACCACGTTGCCGCTCTCGTCAAAGGTCGCGGTGAAGAAGCGGGTCGTCTGTCCTATCTCGGGGGAGTTGGGACCGAAGGGTCGCCTGTCTCCCTGCTCGAAGGTTTGGCCGTCGCTTTGCTCGTTCGGCTGTGCGCCTTGTCCCATTTGGGGCGGCTGTTGCCCGAATTGCCCCCCGCCGTCCACGATCTGTTGGAGCACCTTATCGGCGTCCTCGGCGACTAAGGCAAAGTTGACGAAGTTGATCACGAGCAAGATCGCCGTCAGCAAGCCAAACACCGCCAGCATCGCCGTCACGATAAACTTTTTACGCAGTTTGTTGATCATAAAGCTTGTATCCTTTGTCCGTGGCGCGGACTTCCAGTCCCCAAGAGGTGGTTTGCAATCGGTCATTGAGGTCGACCATCAAGCGGTAGGCGGTGCCCGCCGTTTGTTTGGCGAAGGGGAGATCGACCACTTCCTCCGCGGGGAGCGCGTCCCCCTCGAGCAATCGCTCCAACGCCACCAGTTGGGGTAGTCCCAACAAGACGCTTTGTCCTTCGTGGCGCACTTCGCCCGATCGGTAATCGAGTAGATACCCCCCTTGGCTTCGCTCGCTCAAGTGGGCGATCGTCTCCACCGCGCTAAGCAAGGTGGCGGCGCTTATGGGTTTGGGCAAAGTCAGCGCGGCGCGAGCGGCTTTGTCGTTGACCTCTCCCGTCATGGCGAGGGTAGGAACGGCTTTTGAGGCTTTTTCCAACACCTTATCCAACGAAAGACGGGGTAGTTGCGTCTCGGCGAGCAGTAGGTCGTAGTCCTCTTTTTGCAGATAGCCCAACGCCTGCACTCCGTCGTACGCCACCGTCACTTGGTGACCCATCGCCCCCATCAAACGCTCGAGCGATTCGGCAAGCGAGCGGCAATCTTCGGCGATCAATAGTTTCATAGTCTTCTCCTTGGGACTTCGGCTTACGCCCGCCCGTTTTGATACTTCTACTGTAGACCCCCTACCTAAAATCAACTTTAATTTGTCGCCTCTTGGCAAAATATTTTTTCGCCCCCTTTCCCAAACCCTTGTCCGCATCCTTTTCAAGTGGTATAATGCGGGTATGGAATGGGTCAATTTGTCGCTTGATCTGGACGAAGACGAACGCACCCTCAAAGGGCGCGCTTGTCGCAAATTGGGTTGGAGACCCAACGAGGTCGCCACCTTTCTTTTGGCGCGCAAGTCGATAGACGCCCGCCTGAAAGACGCGATCAAATTGGTGTACACGGTGGGGTTGAGCAAACAAAGAGAGACCCTGCCCCTCTACACCCCCGACTACGTGGGCGCGCGCTCTCGCCGTCCCGTGGTGGTGGGATTCGGCCCCGCGGGCATGCTTGCGGCGTACGTGCTGGCGCAAGCGGGGTTAGAGCCCCTCGTGTTGGAGAGAGGCTCCTCGGTGGACGAGCGCACCGCCAAGGTGCAAAAGTTTTGGCAAGAGGGCGTACTCGATACCGAGTGCAACGTGCAGTTCGGCGAAGGGGGCGCGGGCGCCTTTTCGGACGGCAAACTCAACACGGGCACGGGGGACAAACTCTTGCAGCGCACCGTGCTCGACCTTTTCGTCCGCCACGGCGCGCCCGAGCGGATCCTTTACGACGCCAAGCCCCACGTGGGCACCGACAAACTCAAAGAGGTCTGCCGAGGGGTTAGGCAGGAGATCGAATCCTTGGGCGGGGAGATCCACTTTGACGAAAAGATGGTCGATTTGAGCTTAGGCGCTCCCCATACCGTGGTGACGGATAGGGGAGAGTACCTTGCCGACGACGTGATCTTGGCGATCGGGCACAGCGCCCGCGACACCTACCGATTGTTGGAAAACTTATCGTTTGCCCTCTCGCCCAAGCCCTTTGCGGTGGGGGTGAGAGCCGAACATTGGCAAGCCGACCTCAATCGCGCCATGTGGGGCAAATACGCCTTTCATCCCGCTTTGGGGGTCGCCGACTACCGCTTGGTGCAACACACCCCGTATGGCGGCGTGTACAGTTTTTGTATGTGTCCGGGCGGCTACGTCGTGGCGTCCTCGTCCGACCCCGACACGGTGGTCACCAACGGGATGAGTTATTCGGATCGCGGCGGTACCAACGCCAACGCCGCCTTGCTCGTGGGGGTAGACCCCGCCGATCTGGACGGGAGTTTGTGGTGCGGACTGCGTTTGCAGCAAGAGTTGGAAAAGCAAGCCTACGCCATGGGCGGCGGCGGTTACTTCGCCCCCTGCTGTCGGTGGGGAGACTTTCGCGACGGCAGGCTCTTAGGTGACTTCGGCAAGGTGTCGCCCACCTATCGTCCCGGGGTCAAACGCGCCCCTTTGTGGGAAGGGCTGCCCCCGCAAGTGGCGATGGCGATCAGGGAAGCGATGCCCGCTTTCGGACGCAAAATAGCGGGGTACGATCATCCCGACGCCCTCTTTACGGGGTACGAGACCCGCTCGTCCGCGCCGATCAGGGTGGAGAGAGGGGAGGATATGCAAGCGCGGTCTATCGAGGGCATTTATCCCTGCGGCGAGGGCTGCGGCTACGCGGGCGGTATTATGAGCGCCGCCGTCGACGGCATCCGCGTCGCCGAGCAAATCGTGCGCCGGTGGCGCAACGCGAAGTGATATTGTGCTTACGCACAGTGATATCCACTGCGTGGAGTGATGTTGTTGGCATAGCCGACAGTGATGTTTCGCTAACGCGAAGTGATGTTATTTGCTGTTGCAAATAGTGATGTTTTCTTTGCTTGCCGCAAAGAAAGTTGCGGTGGGGAAATAGATTGCTCGCCGTTGTTGCGCCGATAGCGCCCCCAAAAGGAGCGTAAGCGTGTGGAGCGAATCTAAGCTCTATCCCTTACCGCAATGGAGCGGGCACTCCCGCGAGGATTCATGGGGCACAGCCCCAATTCATGACCGCAGGTCAATTCATGGTGCAAAGCGCCGATTCATGCGCCCAAAGGGCGCAGTGCGCCAAGTCTTTTTTGTCCTTTTGGCTATTGCAAATCTATACACTTGTGTTGTATAATATCTTATACCTTACCAAAGGAGAGCATTGTATGAAAAAATTAGTTGTGATATTGCTTGTGCTGGCGCTGGCTGTGGGTACCTTAGGCTTGGTCGCCTGCAAAAAGGACAAGGGCGGCGAACAATCCGCCACGGGCAGTTACATGGTGTTGTGGAAAAACTATGACGGCACCGTGATCAAAGCGGACGAGAACGTGCCCGCCGGCACCGTTCCCTCTTACGAGGGCACTGTCCCCTCTCACCCCGCCGACAGCGAGTACACCTACACCTTTAAGGGCTGGGACCCCGCTCCCGCGGCGATCGACGGCAACGCGACTTACACCGCGCAATTTGACACCGTCCCCAAAGAGGACGAAACGCCCAAGACCTTTACGGTCGAGTGGGTGGACTACGACGGCACGGGTATCGCCTTTACTAAGGACGTGCCCGCAGGCACCACCCCCGTCTTTAGCGGCAAAACGCCTACCCGCAAGGGCTACGTCTTCGAGGGATGGGAGCCCACCCCCGCGCCTATCTCCGCGGATACCACTTATACCGCCGTCTATTCGCAACTCGACTTTGAAGTTACCGCCGTCGAGTACGCCGTGGCGTTGGCTTTTGCGGGCAATTTCACCGCAGAGTTTTCCCTCTTTAGTGACTCGCTAACGTTCTATCAGCTTGACGACGGGAGTTATGAATTGATCGGTAAGATACACGATGTCTTTTCCGCCTATCTTGCGCTCAAGCGGGACGACGGGGATTTTGATTGTTCCGTCACGTCTGCTTTCGACTCGGACGGCAACGCCTACTTCCCCGGATCGGAGGTCTACACCGCCAAGGAAGCGGAAGCTAGCAAGTTGAACTATTTCCTCATCGGGCTGTATTTGCCCCAAGTCAAGTACACCGACTTGACGTATGACGCCGACAAAGGCGAGTACGGCGGGGCAATCAAGTTGGACGGTGAAAACATGTACGTAACCGTCAAGTTTGAAAACAAACGACTGGTCAAGGCGTCGATGATCGGCGAAGGCGCGAAACTCGATTGCGTCTTCTCCAATTACGGCACGACCGTCCTTCCCGACGAGGAAAGCTTTAGAGCGGGCGTTCGCGGTTGCGCTCTCAACGTGACCGACGAGGAGGACTACATGGACTTAAAATACCTCGAGCTCCCCTCCGGCAAGGCGGGGGACGAACTTAAGTTTGACCTCTTCGTCAACGTCGGGGACTTGCCTGAGGGTTTTGACTCGACCAAGGACAAGATCTCGGTCGGAGCACTGGCGGGTCGCGAGTACGTCGACGACCAAGACAAAGAGCAGGACGAGGAGTACACCGACGACTATTTGGATTTGGAAATTGCCGTGTTCCAACCCTCTGCGTTTGATTTAGCCAACTATTGGTTTGACAACCGTTCCGGCTACGTTACCAAACACGGCAACGGCTTGCAGGCAAACTTGTGTAATTATGGTTACTTGGATGCGGTGGGCAAAGGCACGTACCGTCTCGTGTTGACCGTTACCCTCAAAAAAGACCTCAAGGAAGGGCAAAACTACGTGGCGGTAGCCTCCGAGTTGAAAAAAGCGCTTGCCGTCTCCCTTACCGCCGACCAAGATAGCGGCTATGACGCCGACGCGACGGTACCTCTTGCTATCAGCAAAAAGGGGGAGAGCATCCAGTTTGATCTGACTGCCGTCTTTGAGGTGCCCGCCGACTACGATCCCACGAACGACCATTTCGTTGTGGACGTGGAATTGGTCGACGAAGACGATGTTTATTATAGCGACGACGAGTACAAAGTGACGATGACCTACGCGGACAGGGATATCACCGAGTATCTTACCAGCGCGTACAAGTACAGGGGCAGATTGACCCAAGCGGAAGGTAGTTTCGTCAGTTTGCCCGCGGGCACCTATGTGGTGAATATCACTGTGGAGCTAAACGCCGATCTGCCCGATAAGGACTTTAACCTCATCGTCGCCATCAATATTTACGAGTGATTTTCTCGGGTATCGATGGGGGATAGCCCCTTACAAAAAGGGAGAGCGTGTCTCTCCCTTTTTGCGTCGGCAAAGCCGACTTCGTCGCAATTCGTCCTTGTTGTTAGCCCCAACCTACGGTAGGGGCTGCACTTTGTGGACGATTGCTCCTCTCTGCGCGACGTTTCACTTTGTTGTACGTCACGCAGGTCACGGCTGCGCCGTGGTAATAATGATAAACTGTTCTTGGTCACAAAAAAGTATATTGACAGGGTACAAATGGAATAAACAAAACCCCGTTCTAGCGAGGCATAAAACTATTATTGACAGGGCGAAAATGGGATGCAGAACGGTGCGTACTAACGAAAGAGGGCGCACCTTCGTCGCAATTCGTCCTTGTTGTTAGCCCCAACCTACGGTAGGGACTGCACTTTGTGGACGATTGCTCCTCTCGGTGTCACACCTTACTGCGTAACGCGCGCCACCGGTTTTATAAACAAAACCCGTTCTAACGAGGCACAAAACTTTTATTGACAGGGTGCAAATGGGATGCAGAACGGTGCGTACTAACGAAAGAGGGCGCACCCAATGTACTCCTTGTACATGGTGCGCCCGATTGAGCGGACGTGCCGTTATGCGCCCATTTGCGCCCTGTCAATCGTAGTCGACGTTTTCGATGACAAACTTGGTAAACTCCACCGGCTCGATAAAGTCCCTCGGCTTGTACTCCACGATGTTAAACCGCTCCAAATGGCGATAATGCGACGCAAGCGTGACGGGGGTGGAGAGATCCAATTCGTGACAGATCTCCCGCAAGACCTCTTCGTACAGGTCTTGGGTCAAAGGCAGGCTATTGCGGAACACCTTGTTAGCCCTCAAATATTCTCCGTCGATCACTTTTGCCCACAGTTTCATTTCGTCTCCTATCGGGGGCGCCACGCCTCCCACCCTTCTATTTTACCTTTTGTTTTGCCCTCGTGTCAACCAAAGCAAAGGTCTTGATTTTGGCGGGGTGCTGTGCTACAATAGTCGAGAGGTGAAGTAAGTATGCAAAGAGGTAAGTTTATCGTTTTGGAAGGCACGGACGGCAGCGGCAAGTCCACCCACGCCAAGTTGTTGGCGGCGGCTTTGGGGGAGAGGAATATCCCCACCATGCACACCTTTGAGCCCACCGATCGTCCCGTGGGGCAACTGTTGCGCCGCTACCTCAAAGGGGAGATCTCCACTTGCGAGCGCACCATCGCGGGGCTGTTTTTGGCGGACAGATTGGACCACATCACCCACCCCGAGGGACTCATCGCCACCTTGGATAAGGGCGTGACGGTCATTTGCGACCGCTACTACTATTCGTCCATCGCCTACAACTGCATGAGCGAGTCCACCGAGTGGGTCACTTCCCTCAACATGGCGGCAAAAGAGCTGCTCTCTCCCGACTTGGTGATCTATCTCGACCTCAGTCCCGAGGAGATGGAAAAGCGGCTCGTCAACCGCGATTACAAGGAGATCTACGAGACGGTGGAGTACCAACGTAAGGTGCGCGCCCGCTATATGGACGCTTTGAACGCGTTGGGCGATCGCGTCGCCCTCGTCCCCTGCAATCGACCCAAACCCCAAGTGGCGGAGGACGTTTTGCACGCCGCGCTCGCTTTGTGGGAATAATTCGTTGATCGATAGCAAAAACGGCAAGGAACTGTCCTTGCCGTTTTTTTGCCGCCGTTTGGGTCACTTGACGAAGTTGCCAAGTAGCGCCAATAGCACGTCCACCATGGTCTCCAAACTTTCCAAGGGGATATACTCGTACCGCCCGTGGAAGTTGTGCCCGCCCGCCGAGAGGTTGGGACAGGGCAGTCCCCTTTGGGTGAGGGACGCGCCGTCCGTACCCCCTCGGATGGGGGTAACGAAGGGGGTGACGCCCATCGATTCAAACGCCTTTTGGGCGTTTTGAACGAGATCCATGTGCCCGTCTTCCAACTTGGCGCGCATATTGCGGTATTGGTCGCGCAGAGTGACTTCCACCACTTTTTTGCCGTAACGGTCGTTGATCCGCTCGGCGAGGGAGAGGATATAGTCCTTTTTGGCTTGCAGTTTGGCAAGATCGTGATCGCGGATGATGTATTTGGCACTCAGTTCTTCCAAGTTGCCCTGTACCTCGTCCGCCATATAAAAGCCTTGGTAGCCCTTGGTGGTGGCGGGGCGCTCTTCGAGGGGCAACCCTTGGTGGAACTCGCAAAACACGTCCACCGCGTTGATCATCTTGCCGTAAGCGTCGCCCGGGTGGATGCTCACCCCCTTGATCTTGACGAGAGCGGACGCGGCGTTAAAGCACTCGTAATTGATCTCGCCGATCTCTCCGCCGTCGACGGTGTAGCCGAAGTCGGCGCCAAAGGACTCCACGTCAAAGTGCGCCACGCCGCTCCCCACTTCTTCGTCGGGAGTAAAGGCGATCTTGACGGTGGGACGGGGGATAGAGGGGTTGAGCAACAAATGGCGTACCGCCGCCATGATCTCGGCAACGCCCGCTTTGTCGTCCGCGCCGAGTAGGGTCGTGCCGTCGGTGACGATGAGGTGCTTGCCCACGTAACGATCGAGGGCGGGAAACTCTTCGCGGGACAGTACGTACCGGGGATCCTCGTTGAGCACCACGTCCCCGCCGTGATACTCCACGATGCGGGCTTTGACGTCTTTGCCCGACACGGCGGGAGAGGTGTCCACGTGCGCGATCAAACACACTTTGGGTTGTTCGCCCGCTTGGTTGGTGGGCAAAGTCGCGGTCACGTACCCCCACTCGTCCATCTTGGCGTCCAATCCCCATTCGATCAAAGTCTCCTTGAGGTGCTTAAGCAACTCGAGTTGCTTGCTCGTAGAGGGGTAGGTGGTGCTGTTTTCGTCCGATTGGGTATCGAACTTGACGTAATCCAAAAACAATTTCGTGACTTCTTTCATTTTTTTCTCCTTGATCTTCTTTGCTCGGCAAAGAAACCGTCGTCTTATCAGCGTCCCTTGTGCTTGCGTAGCAAGGGTCAAAGGGCTTTGTGACTCTCATCTTGTCGTGTGCCGCCCTTGAGCCGTTTTGCCAATTCGACGTAATCTTTTGCGTCCAGGCATTCCCCTCTGATGGTCGCGGGCAATCCCATCGATTTTAGCGCCTCTTCGCACTTTTCGCGCGGGTAACCCAACTGCATGAGGTTGTTGACCAACGTCTTGCGGCGCATGGCAAACGCCCCTCGTGCGATCTTGGCGGTGAGGGAGGGGTCTTCGTCCTCGAATTGTCCCTCGATCACGTCGATACGCACGACCGCCGAGTCCACGTTGGGTTGGGGATAAAACAGGGTGCGGGGGACGATCCTCGTGACCGTGGCGCGCCCCGTCAATCTCACTTTGACCGTGATCGCGCCGTAATCTTTGCCGCCCGGGGTGGCGGCGAGGCGGTCGGCGACCTCTTTTTGCACCATCACGGTGATACTTCGTCCGATCCCTTCGTCCAAAAGACGGACGAGGATGGGGGTGGTGACGTAGTAGGGCAGATTGGCGACCACTTTGGCGTGGGCAAATCGCGCTTTGAGCGCTCCCACGTCCGCTTCCAAAAAGTCCTGCCACACCACTTGCACGTTGGGGAGACCCCCCAAGGTTTGGGCGAGCACGGGGCGCAAATTGTCGTCTATCTCGTAGGCGACCACCTCTTTGGCTTTGGCGGCAAGCGCGGCGGTGAGGGTACCCGCTCCCGCGCCGATCTCCAACACGGTGTCGTCCGCCGTCACGCCCGCGTCCTCTACGATGGCGTCCAAAAGATTGCGGTCGGAGATAAAGTTCTGACCGAACTTTTTGGAAAAGTGAAAATCGTTTTGCACTAATACGTCTTTCAAACTCATGGCTCTATGTACTCCCGCACGTATAGGGGTATGCCCATTTGGTCCGCCAAGCGTTTTGCTTCCGCTACGCCTTCCTCGCCGATCACGTCCACCACCGAAAAGCGCACGGGGATCCCCTTTTGCTTGCAGCTTGCCGCAAAGTCGAGCATCCCTTGCCACGCCCCGTACAGCAGGGGACGGCAGATGGCTTCATAGCGGGTGGGGTCGGCGTAATTGAGCGACACGTTGACGAGGTCTATGTCGGCAAGATAGGGGGTGATGTCGCATCCCGCGATCAAATTGCCGTGCCCGTTGGTATTGAGGCGGGTCTTGCCCCCTCTTTGTTTGACCGCTCGGGCGATGGCGGCGATATCCTTATACCGATAGGTGGGCTCTCCGTACCCGCAAAACACCACTTCGCGGTAGTCAGCGGGGTCGCCGACGGCTTCGATCACCTCTTCTGCGGTGGGCTCGTAGTCCAACCACAGTGGATAGCCGCAATACTCGCGGTGTTGATCTCTCACGCAAAAAGTACACCGATTACTGCAACGGTTGGTGAGATTGAGATACAAATTGTCGTCGATGCGATAGGCGATGATTTGGCTCATAGGCGATACAGTCTCTTGGCGTTGCGGAAGGTAAGATCGGCGACCTCTTCTATCGTCAGTCCCATCAGCTCCGCCATTTTGGCGGCGGTCAAAGGAAGGAGAGAGGGGTCGTTGCGCTTGCCTCTGTACGGCACGGGGGTCATATAGGGCGCGTCCGTCTCCAGCAAAATGCGATCTTGGGGAATGGCGGACAGCACCTCGCCCTTGTTTTTGGCAAAGGTCAACGCCCCGCCGAACGAGTAGTAAGCGTCCAGTTTGTTAAAAAAGTCCCTCGCCAATTCAACGCTGCCCGAATAGCAGTGCACGAGCACCCCGTCGGTCAACAGATCGCGGCGGCGGGATAATATCTCGGTGGCGTCCCCAAAGGCTTCCCTTAGGTGCAACACCACGGGCATGTGCTGCTCGTGCGCCAACTCCAACTGGCGCTCAAACACCTCTTTTTGCACCTCGCGCGGGGAAAAATCGTAATGATAGTCCAACCCGATCTCCCCGATGGCAACGCAACGAGGGTCTTTGGACAATACTTTCAGTATGCGGCAAGTCTCCTCGTTCCACTCGCTCGCCACGTGCGGATGCAGTCCCACCGTGGCGTAGCACCAAGGGTAGGTATTGGCAAGGACCAATCCCGCTACCGACGAGGGCAGATCGCACCCCGCGTTGACGACGGCGGTCACGCCCGCACTACGTATGCGGTCGACCACTTGGGGCAATTCCCCCCAAAACTTGTCGTCGTCAAGGTGAGCGTGCGCGTCAAAGTACATCAGCGTACCTCCGCGCCCGCCGGAGCGTCCTTTTCGGGGGTGAGCAGGATGATGCCGCCGTCCGCGCCCGTAGCGCAAAGCAGCATACCTTGGCTAAGCACTCCGCACAGCTTGACGGGGGCTAAGTTGGCGACCACGATCACCGTTTTGCCCACCATCTCCTCGGGGGTGTAGAACTTGGCGATACCCGACACGATCTGACGGGGTTGTTCCTCGCCCAAATCCACTTGGCTCACCAACAGTTTGCTGGCTTTGGGGACTTTTTCGCAGTGCAAGATCTTACCCACGCGCAGTTCCACTTGCCCAAAGGCGTCGATGTTTATTTCGGGTTTCCTCGGCGCAGCGATGCTTTGCTCGGAATGACTATGGATGCTTTTATTAGATTCGCTCGACTCCGCTTCGCTTCGCTCGGAATGACCTTGATTTTGATCGCTATTCGGCGCGGTCAATTCCTCGTAGGCTTTGAGCACTTGCGCCACGTCGAGGCGTTGGAACAGTTTGTCCCCCGCCGTGACCTTGTTGCCCGAGGGGTACAGTCCCCATTTGTCCAGATCTTCTACCTTGCGCGCCTCCACGTTCAGTTGCTCCAACGCCTTTTGGGCGGTGGTGGGCAGGAAGGGCAACAGCAAACTCGTGCCGATGGTCAACGCCTCGGTCAGGTTGTACAGCACGGTGGACAGCCTGTCGCTAAGAGCTGGATCGCGCGCTAACACCCAAGGGACGGTCTCGTCGATGTACTTGTTGGCGCGCACGAAGATGGCGAAGATGTCGTCCAATGCGTCCGCCACGTGGAAACTATCCATCTTAGCCGCCACTTTGGCGTAAGCGCCGACGGCGACGGCTTTGAGTTCCTCGTCCAAAGGCTCGCTTGCTCCTTTGTCGCAGACCACGCCGTCAAAATATTTTTGGCTCATCGCCACCGTGCGGCTGAGCAAATTGCCGTAGGTGTTGGCGAGGGCGGTGTTGGCGACTTCGGTGACCGCTTCCAAGGTGATGGTGCCGTCGTTGTCGTAAGGCACTTGACTCAGTAGGTAATAACGGATCGCGTCCTGCCCGAATACCTTGACCAAGTCGTCGGGGTAGAGCACGTTGCCCTTGCTCTTGCTCATCTTGTCCCCGCCTACCAACAGCCAGGGGTGCCCGAACACCTGTTTGGGCAAGGGCAGTCCCGCCGCCATCAAAAAGATGGGCCAATAGATGACGTGGAAGCGCACGATATCCTTGCCGATGACGTGCACGTCGGCGGGCCAATACTTGTCGTACAAAGGATCGTTGTGTCCGTCCGCGTCAAAGCCTATCCCGGTGATATAGTTGGTCAAGGCGTCCAACCAAACGTAGGTGACGTGGTCGGGGTCGAAGTCGACGGGGATACCCCATTTGAACGAGGTGCGGCTGACGCACAAGTCCTGCAGACCCGCTTTGAGGAAGTTGTTGACCATCTCGTTTTTGCGGGAAAGGGGCAGGATAAACTCGGGATGCTCGTCGTAGTAGGCGAGTAGACGGTCGGCGTAGGCGCTCATCTTAAAGAAATACGCCTCTTCCTTGGCTTTGGTCACGTCTCTGCCACAGTCGGGGCACTTGCCGTCTTTGAGCTGCGACTCGGTCCAAAAACTCTCGCAAGGGGTGCAGTACCAGCCCTCGTAAGCGCCTTTGTAGATGTCTCCTTGTTGATAGAACTTGCGGAAGAGTTTTTGCACTTGTTTTTCGTGATAAGCGTCGGTCGTGCGGATAAACTTATCCCACTCGACCCCCAAACTCTTCCACATATCGGCGATCACGCCCGCCACGTCGTCCACGTACGCCTTGGGCTCCACGCCCTTCTCTTTGGCTTTGAGTTCGATCTTTTGCCCGTGCTCGTCGGTGCCCGTTTGGAAAAACACGTCGTACCCTTGCGCTCTCTTAAAACGAGCGAGGGCGTCGGACAACACGATCTCGTAGGCGTTGCCGATATGCGGCTTGCCCGAGGCATAGGCGATGGCGGTGGTGATGTAGTAAGGTTTCTTTTCCATGTTATACTCCTTTTACCCGCGAATGGGCGGGCGTTTAGTCAAGTCATTATAGCACCCATTCCCCCCTATTGGCAAACGATATGCGGGAAGTGCTTGACGAGACAGTCCGATTTTGCTTGGCGATCCCTCTCCTTGCGACGTTTTTGCCTTGGCTTTTGCGTTAAGCACGAATTATAGAGCGAGCGGTCGCTATCGGTTTCGTTTAAGACTTTTGCCCCGCAAAATGAGGGAAAGAGGGCGTTTTTATTTTACTTTTAAGATTTAATCGTTTATAATGGTCTCATACTGCGCGCAATATCGGCGCGCTTTTGTACGTAGAGGTATCGTTATGTTGATGCAACAAGAATTGTATTCCGAACCCGAAGTCGTTACCAAGGCTCTATCTTACAATTTGGAAGTGACCCGCAAGATCGTGACGGCGGTGAGGGATAGGGAAATCAAAAATATCACCATCATCGGCCGTGGGTCGAGCGATAACGCGGGGTTGTGCTTTAAGTACATCACCGAGATCTTGACCGGTATCCCCGTGGGTACCGCCCACCCCTCGGTCGTGACTATGTACGGTGCCAAAGTGGACTATAGCGATCACATGGTGGTCGCCATCTCCCAGTCGGGCAAAAGTATCGACACGGTGGCTGTGGTGGACCAAGCCCGTCGCCGTCACGCTTTGACCGTCGCCGTCACCAACGACGCTACCTCGCCCTTGGCGCAAGCCGCCAAGTATCACCTCGACCTGCAAGCGGGGGAGGGTACGGCGGTCGCCGCGACCAAGACCTTTGCCGCGGAATTGGCGGTACTGTATCAGTTGGCGTTGGAGTTGGCGGACAAAGAGGACAGGCGCAAGGAGTTGTTGGAAGTGCCCAATCGTCTCTACGAGATCATCGACTTGGTGCCCTCTATCCGCAGGATGGCGAAAGCCGTGTGCGAGCACAAAGAGTTTATCGTGCTAAGCCGCGGTATCATGCAGGGTATCGGCAAGGACTTGGCGCTCAAACTCAACGAGTGTTGCTACAGCTTTTCGCAATTCTATTCCATCACCGACTTTATGCACGGACCCTTCGCTTTGCTGGAGGAGGGGGTCAACGTCGTGCTTTTGGCGCCCGAGAGCGAATGCAGCGAAAACTATTACGATATCGCTACCCGCGCCAATCTGTTGGGCGCCAACGTCTATATCTTTTCGGATAGCGACAAGGTGCTCAATTTTGCGACCGAAGGCATGAAGATGCCCTCGACCGATATCGTTTCCAGCGCATTTTTGTACGGCATGACCGCACACTTATTCGCGATGTTCGTCGCGGTGGAGAAGGGCTTGGATCCCGATTTTCCCCGCAACCTCAAGCGCGTCACCATCACCAAGTAAACGCCCCGAAGGGGCTTAATAGGAGGCATATATGTCCGAAGTAATTTATTTGACCAAGCAAGGATACCAAGAAAAAGAGCAAGAACTCGACTACCTCATCAAGGTACGCCGTCCCCAAACGGTGGAAGCCGTCAAAGTGGCGAGAGAGTTTGGCGATTTGTCCGAAAACGCCGAGTACGACGCTGCCAAAGACGAGCAAGGCAGAGTCGAGGATCGTATCCGCGAATTGGAAAATCTGTTGTCCAACGTCAAGATCCTGGAAGACGACGCCACCCCCACCGACGCCGTGGCGGTCGGCACCAAGGTGACTGTTTTTGACGAGGACATGGAAGAGGAAGAAGAGTTCAGCATCGTTTCGACCGTTGAGGCGGACTTCTTCGCCGGCAAGATCAGCAACGAGTCCCAACTGGGCGCGGCACTGCTTGGTCACAAGGTGGGCGACACTGTGGAAGTCAAGGCTCCCATGGGCGTCAGCCGTTTTCGTATCGTTAAGATTGGCAGGTAATTTCACCCATGGCAGACATCAATAACCAACCTATTACGCAAGAAGAAAATCCGCAGGAAGCCAAGCGCATCCGCTTGGAAAAATTGGCGGCGTTGACCGAAGCGGGACACAACCCCTTCACCCTCACGTCCTTCCCCAAGACCCACACGAGCAACGATTTGAGAAGTCGCTACGACGAGTTAGAGGGACACACCGTGACTTTAGCCGGCCGTATGATCGGCAAGCGGGTCATGGGCAAAGCCAGTTTCGCCCATCTGTTGGACGGGGAAGGCACCATGCAGTTTTATATCCGTCGCGACGACGTGGGCGAGGAGTCTTACGCCGCTTTCAAACAGATGGATATCGGAGACATCATCGGCATCAAAGGTTTTGTGTTCAAGACCAAGACCGAGGAGATCTCGGTGCACTGTCAGGAGATCGTGTTGCTTTCTAAGTCGCTGTTGCCCCTGCCCGAAAAGTTCCACGGGCTCAAGGACACCGATTTGAGGTATCGTCAGCGTTACGTCGACCTGATCGCCAACCCCGAGGTCAAAAAGACTTTCGTGTTGCGTTCCAGAATCATCACCGAGATCCGTCGTCTTCTCAACGAGGAAGGCTTTATCGAGGTGGAGACCCCCATGCTCAACACCATTCCCGGCGGCGCCAACGCCCGCCCCTTTATCACCCACCACAACGCCTTGGATATCGATATGTATATGCGTATCGCCACCGAGTTGCACTTAAAGAGATTGATCGTCGGCGGGTTTGAAAAGGTGTATGAGATCGGTCGCCAATTCCGCAACGAGGGCATGGATCAGACCCACAATCCCGAGTTTACCACCATCGAACTGTACCAAGCCTACGTGGACTACCACGCCATGATGGATATCACCGAGCGCATGTTCCACTCGGTGGCTGCTAACGTGTTGCACCAAGACAACGTGACTTATCAAGGCACCGAGATCCATATCGCAGGGGAATGGCCCCGCGTGACGATGGCGGACGCGGTCAAGGCGTACACGGGCGTCGACTGCATGAGTTTGGACGCCGACGGCATCTACCAAGCGGTCAAGGAGAAGGGCTTACACTTGGAGCCCGGCTACACTTGGGGCAAAGCGCTTGCCGAACTGTTTGACGAGTACGTGGAAGAGCATTTGATCCAGCCCGTATTCATCTACGACTATCCCGTGGAGATTTCGCCTTTGGCGAAGAAAAAGCCCTCCGACCCCCGCTTGACCGAGCGCTTCGAGTTCTTTATCGTGGGGCACGAATTCGGCAACGCGTTCTCCGAGCTCAACGATCCTTTGGATCAGCGTGAACGCTTTATGGCGCAAGTCCGCGCTCGCCAAAACGGCGACGACGAAGCGCAAATGTTGGACGAAGACTTCCTCAACGCCCTCGAGTACGGTATGCCCCCGACGGGCGGCTTGGGGATCGGTATCGACCGCATGGTGATGCTGTTTACCGACAACGTCTCTATCCGCGACGTGCTGCTGTTCCCGACAATGAAACCCCTCAAAAAGTAGTTTTGCGCCAAATGGGCGCCATAGGGTAAATCCGCTCGTCGGCTTGGCTCATGTACAGTAGTACATTGGACCCTCGACCTCCTCGTTGGTATTCACCCTCTTGCATCCCATTTAACGCAAAACTTGTTAGACGAGTTTATCTATTCCAAAAAAGGAAAACGTCCCTGTATATACGGGGACTTTTTTGTTGTCTTTTGCATAATAAAAAAGGGCACGTCATACCGAGCGTAGTCGAGCGTATCTAGCGTGCCTGTCCAATCAGTCCAAAAAAGAAACGTCCCTGTGTTTAGCAGGGACTTTTTTGTGGTTTCCGCTCAACGCAAAAGGAGTTCGATCGCACCCGAACTCCTTTTTATGCGCTTTTTTCTATTTGCTGATATCTCCGTCCGTGCAGTGAATGACGTAACTGCCTGTGCGCAAGTTCCAATGACTACCTTTAACAAAAAACAGGGATGCGAATTTCACATCCCTGCATTTTTTGTTGTATCGATTAGTCGAGGAAGTTGGCGAAGTATTTGATGGTACGCACCATTTGGCTAGTGTAGCTGTTCTCGTTGTCGTACCAGGACACCACTTGCACTTGATAGGTGTCGTCGTCGATCTTGCTGACCATGGTTTGGGTAGCGTCGAAGATGCTGCCGTAGGTGGAGCCGATGATGTCCGAAGACACGATCTCGTCGGTGTTGTAGCCGAAGGACTCGGTGGCTTGGGCTTTCATAGCGGCGTTGATGCTCTCCTTGGTGATGTCTTTGCCTTTGACCACGGCGATCAGGATGGTGGTGGAGCCGGTGGGGGTGGGCACGCGTTGCGCGCTACCGATCAACTTGCCGTTGAGCTCGGGGATGACCAAACCGATGGCTTTGGCGGCACCGGTGGAGTTGGGCACGATGTTTTGAGCGCCGGCGCGGCTACGACGGAGGTCGCCTTTGCGTTGGGGACCGTCGAGGATCATTTGGTCGCCGGTGTAAGCGTGCACGGTGGTCATGATACCGCTGACGATGGGAGCGTAATCATTGAGGGCTTTGGCCATAGGAGCCAAGCAGTTGGTGGTGCAGCTGGCAGCCGAAATGATGTTGTCTTCCTTGGTCAACGTGGTGTGGTTGACGTTGTAGACGATGGTGGGCAGGTCGTTGCCGGCGGGAGCGGAGATAACCACTTTCTTGGCGCCTGCGTTGATGTGCGCTTGGGCTTTGGCTTTGCTGGTGTAAAAACCGGTGCACTCGAGGACCACGTCGATGCGCAGCTTCTTCCAGGGCAGTTCGGCGGCGTTGGCTTTGGCGTAGATGGTGATCTCTTTGCCGTCCACGATGATAGCGCCGGGGGTCAAAACGGTTTTGCCGTCTTCCGCCAACACGGGATCTTTGTGCTCCACGGTGTGGCCTTTGGCAATGTAGCTACCTTGAGCGGTGTCGTACTTCAAAAGGTGAGCCAGCATCTTGGGGCTGGTGAGGTCGTTGATAGCAACCACAGTGTACCCTTTGGCACCGAACATTTGACGGAACGCCAAACGACCGATACGACCGAAACCGTTGATAGCAACTCTTACGTTTTTCTTTGCCATAATTTTATATCCTCCATAGATAAGATTTTCATACTTGGCATACGCCACGATTATTGTACAACAACCCCGCCTATATTGCAAGCACTATTTTTGCGTTTTACCCCTCTATGAGGGGTTTGCGGGGCAAAAATCGGGGTTTTCAGCCCATATCGAAGGCGTTTTCCCACACTTTTCCCTTCTTGGTGTTGTAGCCCGTCATCTCGACGTGTCCGCCCGCTAAGCGCAAGGTGGTGTAGGTGAGATCGTGATTGACGAGCCCTGCCGAAATGCCCCCGCACCGAAGGATGGGCACGTCCACGCCGTCCACGCCCGTGGGGAAGAACTTGAGGTCGTGTTGGTGCCCCGACAGTTGCAAGTCCACTCCCATAGTATGCAAAGCCGCCACGTAGCGCGCAAGGTCGGGCAAAGTCGCGTCGTCCAAGGGGCTTTCCTTAAACGTCGCCGATACGAAGTCCCACACGTGGGTCACCACGATATCGTAGCCCGCCGAGGGGGTCATGGTCTCCAACCAATCCAACTGTTTTTCGCGGTATTTGACGTAGCGCGCAAGCCCGCCGTACTTGACTTGGTCGCGGTCGGGATTGCACCCGCCCGAGTCGAGCACCGTAAAGGTGTACTGCCCGTATTGCACGCGGTAATACAGGTCGTCAAAGCCTAACAGATACGCCAATTCCGATCCCATTTCGCAATGGGATTCGTGATTTCCCTTGGCGTAAAGTACGGGAACTTCGCCCCCCGAGAGATAGTAGGCGGGGTAGAGCAAAAAGTCGGAGATGTCCAACTCTTGGTGTACGAAGTCGGCAAAGTCGCCCAACATCAGCACGCAGTTGTAATCGTCCTGTTTGACCGCCCCGAACTTGGATTTGGATAGGCAGTGATTGTCGGTGACGGCGACCATATAGATATCGCCCGTGGGCGCGCCTTTGAAGGTGCGGCTGGTCGTGACCGTCCTGCCCGTTTTGGCGAGGTAGGGGGCTTGATCGAGCATACGGGTGGCGTGCACGGTGTAGGTGTTGCCGTTGAGGTGTTCGTAGGGCACGTTGGCGTGGTGGATGGTGCGATTGCCGTACAGCCTGCCGTAGACGGAATCGGTCACTTCGTAGTCTTGCCCCGCATAGGTATAAGTGACGTAGCCCGAGGACACGTCGGTGGTGCTCCATACGATACTGTAATCTTTGCCCGTATCGAATACCACGGGTTGAGTGTAAAAGTCAAAGCGGTCGATATGCCATAGATCCACCGCCACCAAGCCCAATCCGCACAGCAAGTACACGCTCGCCACGATGGCGACCATGGTTTTGGAGCGCAGGCGGGGAATGACGAAGACCAAACTCAGCGCCGCGCCGAATCCCAACAGGTAGGGTGCTTCTTTCTCGAAATAGAAACGCGCCATGGGAATGGACGAGGATAGGACGATCAGGATGACGATATTGGCAATAGTCAGCAAGCAGGATACGATCGCCGCCGCCAAATAGCCGATCACCACAGGAGTACAATTCTCCAATTTGTCGCTCTTTTTGTAATTGACCGCCACCAGCATAGGCAGTACGATCGCGGCGGCAAGCGCGTGCAGCACGCGGATCGCTATATCGATCCCGGGGACGGCGGTGGCAAAGCTTGCGTGGAAGTCGGTGGAGAGGTAGAACAAAAAAGGATTGAAAAAGGCAAATAGTCCCACGAAATAGGCAAGCGGGGAATGAAACAGTATTTTGCGCAGTTTGTCCATAGTGCGTACTCCTTTGTTTTCATTATATCCAACGAGAGCGGGCAAGTCAATACGCCTTTTGGGGAAGATCGGGGCGGACGAAACGTCATTCGTGCGCCAATCCTATATAAAACGCGCCCGCACGTCGCGCACGTGCGCTCGCACGCGCATACGCGCTCTACTGTATATTTGTCGAAAAAAGTGGCAAAAAACAATTGACAATACCGAGTTAGGGTCATATAATGGCAAAGGCTATCAGGGAAGAGCCCCTGCCGATAGGCGATTTGAAAAATATTTACAAAATTGTGTAAGTTTTTTCAAAAAACCTATTGACAAAAGGGTTTGGAAGTGATAGTATGATAAAGCACGTTAGGAAACTAGCGCGCAATCGTAACTTGAAAAGTGAATAGATAGGTAAAGAAGCGAGTGTGTCCTTGTTAATTCGCCTCGAGAGGGGCAAACAAGAATATATGAGTTTTAATTTCTTTGAACCAGAAAACAAACAGTCTTTCTAGAAATAAGAGAATGAAACTAGTCAAGATTAA
>CADBTQ010000008.1 GCA_902797685.1 uncultured Eubacteriales bacterium
TATACCATCTCCCAACGTTTCCAAAAGAAAAAGTTCGATCTGGACTGGGTGGAAGCCATCGAGGACTGCGTGATCGCGCTGGATACCATCGTGCGTAACCCGCGTAAGTTCATCGTCATCGAGGAAGATATCGTGGACGTGTCGCTCGCGCGTAACATCACGACCGAGTCGGTCAAGCACTTGGCGACCCACACCAACTTGATCGCGTCCGTCAACAAGGACGGCATGGTCATCCCGAGCAAGATCCTCAATACTTCTAAGGAAGAGTCTTTCGAGGTGTACGAAAACCGTTTTATCTACACCTTGCTTCTCAAATTGCACCAGTTTATCACCTCGCGTTTTGACGTCATTCGACGCGCCGCTATCACGAGCGACAATTTCGTCGTCAACGTGGAGAGCAAGTACAACGTGGGCAAGAGCGTGATCGAGTACAAGATGGAGACCATCCTCAATATGCCTTTGGACGAGGTGCTCAAAGCCGACCCCACCGAGCTGACCGACGTGGAGCGTATCGCAAGGCTTCAGAACGTGGTCAACGGCTTTATGGGGAGCCCCTTCGCCAAGACGATGGTATCCTGCGCGCTGGTACGGCCGCCTATCATTCGTACCAACGTCATCCTCAAAAACCCCGACTTCAAAAAGGCGCTGGTGCTGTGGCAATTCATCGACAGCTACCAACAAACGGGCTACGAGATCAAGTCCATCAACGAGACCGCCGAGTTGCCCGCGGGCAATCAGGACAAGTACAACAACTTGATTTACCTCAACAACATCCTTGCCGAGTCCATCGTGCGTACCCGCACGACCGAATTGGACGTGGTGGGCGAGGAAGAGGAAAAGAAAAAGGACAAAGTCCAAGCCAACGAATATATCACCAAAAATATCGACGACTTCGTGCCGGACGATTTCCCCGAGCTCAAGTTGTCGTTGTTTGAGACCAAACGCGTCTTTACCAAACTGCCCGAGGTGGCGGAAGTCAGCCGCGAGGAGGAGCGCAAGATCAATCGCGCTATCGAGCGGTGTCTATTGCAGTACAAAATCAACAAAGCCAAGGAAGACAGCGAGCAACAAGCCCGCTATATGCGCAAGTTGATGGAGGAAGAGACCAAAGCCAAGGTGGAGGCGCTCAAAGCCCACAAAGAGGCGGAAAAGAGAGCCGAAAGGGAAAAGAAACTCGCCGAAAAGCAGTTTGCACGGGAAGAAAAAGAGCGCAAACGCTTGGAGAAAGAGCGCGCCATGCGGGAGGAAGCCGAGCGCGTCGAGCGCATCCGCTTGGAAGAGGAGCAAGCCCTCAAGGAGCGTTTGGAGAAGGAACAAGCCGAAGCCGAACGCCGTATTTTGGAAGAAAACGAGCGTTTGTCCGCCATGTTGGAGAGCGAAAAAGCACGCATCCAAATGGAAAAGGACAATCTCCGCGAGCAGTTGGAGCGGGAAAAACGCTTGCAATTTTTGGAGCCGGTGGAAGCCGACGCCATGCTCAAGTTGCGTAAGAAAGAGCAGCTTAGGATCAAGCAAATGCGGTCGGCGCAAGAGATGGCTTTGCGCGAGTTGATCACCGCCCACTATCAAGACATGGAGCGGCAGCAACAACAAGCCATACTCGATATGGAGCAGATCGCCGATATGTGCGACTTCGATATCTTTGACGAGCACGTGGACGTGTCGCCCACCGAGCGCGCCGAGGACATCGTGATCGGGGACACCCCCTCCGCCGAGGACTTTACCAAGGTCGATCTGGCGATGCAGGAGATCCCCGAGATGGACACCTCGCTGACTACGCGCGACCGCGACGGCAATTTGCAATACGAAAATCAACTCCGCAAAGAGGACGAGCAAGACGAGGTGGATCCCACTGCCGCGCGCAGCGAGATGACCATGACTTCGTACAAGCCCTCGGGCGAAAAGAAGGCGGACGACGACTGGGACGAGGATATCACCTTTACGGGATTCGACGCGCCCATCGACGCCACCGCCAAGTATCAACCCAACTACAAAGCCGCGGCAGAGAACGCCGAAAGCGGCAAGATCGCACGTCCTTCCGCCATGATGGGCGCCAAGCCCAAACTGGCGCAGTTGGACGACGATTGGGACTTCGAGGGGTTGGATCAACTTGCCAAAAAGGAAGAGGAACGCAAGAAGGAAGACGGGGAGCGCAAGCCTTTGAACATCCGCGGGGGGACCGTGGATCAAAGCAAGGGCAAGAAGGGCGGCGATCAACCGCAATTCAACGTGTACGTGCCCAAACCGCGCAACACCGTATCGGTGACGCAGGACACCTTGGACGAGATCTTGGGCAACCGCGACCTGGTGGGCAACCGTGAGGAACCCGACGAGGGCAAGAAGAAAAAGAGATTCGGAAGGAAATAGAGTAGTGCCGACGGTCGTCGGCACTCTTTGTGACGAGTATGGAGCGACAAAAGCCCAAAAAAAAGGTAGGCAAGATCATCGGTAGCGTCATCACGGGGATCGTGGTGAGCTTGGTTTTGCTGTGCTTGGCATCGGTGATCTTTACGAAATACGCCCTCAAACAGCCTGCGAGCGTGTTTGGGTATCGACTCGTCAAAATCGTGACCGACAGTATGTCGCCCACCATCGAGTCGGGGCAGTATATCCTCGTCAAGAGGGCGGTCGGCACCGAGGTCAAAGAGGGGGATATCGTGGTACACGTGCCCGAGTACGGGGATTTTGCGGGGTATACCATGACCCACCGCTGCGTCAAGGCGGCGTATTACGACGAGGAGTTGGACCGCACCTGCATCCTGACCAGAGGGGACAAAGCGGGCGCGCCCGTGGATAAGCCGGTGCCCATCGAAAACGTGCAGTCGGTGTATCTGTCCACCATGCACTTGGCGGGCTTTTTCGACTTTGTGACCAGTCTGTGGGGCATCATCATACTGGTGGCGATCCCCTCGCTTGCGGGTATCGTATTGCAGATCGTGAGCATGGTGCGCTCGCTCAACAAGCCCAAGGAAGAGGACGTCGCCAAGGCGGTGGAAGAGGAGCGCAAAAAGCAGCTCGCCGAGGAAGCGATCAAGGAGTTCGAGGAGCAACAAAAGGTGTTGGAGTTTTTGCGGCAACGCAAAGGGGACGCACCCGCCAAGGCGCAGCCTCGACCCATGACCGAGCAGGAAAAGATCCTCGCCTTTATGGCGGCAAGGAAGGCACAGCAAGCGGCAAAAGAGACCGACGACGGCGCGACGAACCGAGAGCCCTCGGCAAAAGAAGGGGAAACGGAGGACACATCCGCAAAAAGCGAGGAATAATGCTCGCGCCGGCGGTCGCTATCGAAAATAGGTTGTTTAGCAAAAAGGTGCTCGATCGAGCACCTTTTTGCGTATAAAAGGACGGATAAAGTTCTATTCCACGCCGACAGCCGCGGCGATCCCCAAGGTCGAATTGTCCGTCTTGCGGTCGCGCAAGGAGCGAATGGGATTAAGCGAGGTCTCGTAGCGGTAGTCGGTGCCGAAGCGGGACTGGTGCTCGGCGATAACTTGATGGGACGCCACCTTGGAAGTGGATTTGTTGACTGCCTTTTGGTAGGTGAAAAAGTCGAAACTTTGCGGCAGGGTCTCTACCTTGGCGTAGTCCTCGCGCATACCCGTGTTGGTGACCGTGCCTTTGAGCACTTTGCGCACGTAGTCCACGTTGGATTGCAACACGATAGGGGCGGGGAAGGTGCCTTCGCCCACCACCGATTGGTAGTCGCGATGCTCGTATTTTTGCAATAGCGCGTTGGCGGCGGCAAGGTGCGCCAGTTCTTGTTGGAAGTGCAGTTCCCAAATCTTTTTGATGCGGGGGTCGGACTCGGTCTCCATGTTGGACCAGTACAGGTACGCCTCGGTGTACTCGTGCATGAGGTTGCACGCTAAGGGGGAAGTGTCCGTGTCGATCAGGCTGCCGTACATGGAGACGTGATCTTCTTCCACCATGCCGATCTCTTGGTACAAGCGGCGCGCGAGGTCGGCGTAGTCTTTGGCGCGAGCGCCCGTGCCGTCGTTGGTGACCACGTTGGGGCGGCAGGCGTTGCCCGACAGATTGCCCGCAAACGAACAGATGTTCATGTAGTAGTTCATGGTTTGTTGCTCGGCGGCGGTGATGATGGCGGCGTGCAGTTTGGTGATGAGAGCCGCGTTTTGGTTGCCGTGGCGCTTGATGGAGTCGTAGGGGTGCCGATGGTGAGCGACCGTGGGGCGCGCGGGCATGATCTCGGTGTAGCAGCCCACCAGTTTTTCCGCCTTGATCCCCTCGGTCATCTCGAGCAAATTGGCATAGCGATAGAGGTGGTCAAAGTCCTCGAGCAGGGCAAAATTGAGGGCTTGCACCACGTACTTGTCCGGCTCGGTCAGCGCCAAATGGGCGGTCAGATCCACCGCCAGTTGCTCGTAGGCGATGGTGTGTTCGAGGGTGGATTCGTCGATGGGTTTGAGTACGGCAAGCCGCTTTTGCTGTTGTTGCTCCCCACGGCGAGCGAGCGCCAACTCCCTGCGGATGTCGTTGTCCGAGGTGGTGCGGGAAAGTGCGTGCGAGTGTTTGACCGCTTCGTATTCGGCGCCGTTGGCTAAGATGATGCGGCATTTGGTGTAGGGGTCGACGCTCTCCTTGTCGTAGGGCTTGGCGTAGAGCGACTGCCAGTCGCTCATGGTTTTGTTGACGTTTTGCGCTTTGAGTGAAAAAGGATTGATGCTCATATATTACCTCCATCGAAAGTATTGTCCAACAGGTGTGGGTAATAAACCTGCGCGATTTGGCAAAAAACTCGTGCAAAGGGGGATTTTTGCGTGTTTATGCAAAGGTAGGCGGACGAAAAAGCGGATAGGACGGCAAAGGCCGCGGGTACGGTTTGGTTGAGAATACTTAAGCAAAAAGCGAGTATTGCGCAAATCGCTTGCAAAGAGGGTAGTACGTATGCTAAAATAATATGAATATTATTTTGGCCTTATGGAGAATACAATGAAAGAGTACAATGCGCAACAAATCGAAGAAAAATGGCAACGTATCTGGGAACAAAACAAGGTGTTTAGGGCGGAGGACTTTTCGCCCAAACCCAAGTTTTACGGTCTGATCGAGTTTCCGTACCCCTCGGGAGCGGGACTGCACGTGGGACACGTCCGCGCTTTCAGCTCGCTCGAGGTGGTGGGACGTATGCGCCGTATGCAAGGATACAACGTGTTGTTCCCCATTGGTTGGGACGCGTTTGGTTTGCCCACCGAAAACTACGCCATCAAGACGGGCGAACATCCCCGCGTCGTGACCGACCGCAATATCAAGATGTTTTTGATGCAACTCAGAAAGGTGGGTTACAGCTTTGATTACGATCGTTTGATCGACACCACCGATCCCGACTACTACCATTGGACGCAGTGGATCTTTTTGCAAATGTACAAGCACGGGCTCGCCTATCGCAGCCATACCAACATCAACTTTTGCCCCACCTGCAAAGTCGTCCTCGCCAACGAGGAGAGCCAAGGGGGCGTGTGCGACCGTTGCGGCAGTCAAGTGGAGCAGAGGGAAAAAGACGTTTGGTTCCTCAAGATCCGCGCCTATGCCGACAAGTTGTTGGACGGACTGGACGGATTGGACTTTTTGCCTCGCATCAAGACCGAACAGGAGAATTGGATCGGTCGCAGCAAGGGCGCGGAGATCGATTTCGACCTCAACGTGGGGGACAAATTGCGCATCTACACCACCCGCCCCGACACCTTGTTCGGCGTGACCTTTATGGTGATCGCGCCCGAACATCCCGTGATCGACAAATATCAAGATAAGATCGCCAACATCGACGAGGTGCTGGCGTATCGTCAAGCCGCCAAGCTCAAAAACGAGTTTCAGAGAGTGCAGCTCGCCAAGGATAAGACGGGCGTTAAGCTGGACGGCGTATGGGCGATCCATCCCGTCACCGGCAAAAAGGTGCCCGTATTCGTCGCCGACTACGTGATGATGGGGTACGGCACGGGCGCCATCATGGCGGTGCCAGCTCACGACACCCGCGATTGGGACTTTGCCCACAAGTACGGCTGCGACGTGGTGGAAGTGATCCAAGGCGGAGACGTGGAGAAGGAAGCGTTTACCGATATCCAAACGGGCAAATTGGTCAACTCCGACTTCCTCAACGGCAAGACCGTCAAGGAAGCCAAGGAAGCCATGATCGCCTACCTTGCCGAAAGAGGTATCGGGCAAGCCAAAGTCAACTACAATATGAAGGATTGGGCTTTCAACCGTCAACGCTACTGGGGAGAGCCTATCCCCATCGTGTACTGCGATCGGTGCGGTATGGTGCCCGTCCCCGAAGAGGAATTGCCCCTCAAATTGCCCGAGATCGTGGACTTTGCCCCCTCGGGTACGGGCGAATCCCCCTTGTCCAATCTCAAAGATTGGGTCAACTGCAAGTGCCCCAAGTGCGGCGGTCCCGCCCGCAGAGAGACGGATACCATGCCCCAATGGGCGGGCAGCAGTTGGTACTATCTGCGCTACATCGATCCCCACAACAAGACCGCTTTGGCGGATCCCGAAAAGTTGAAGTATTGGGGGAGAGTGGACTGGTACAACGGCGGTATGGAACACGTGACCCGTCACCTCATCTACAGTCGGTTTTGGAACCTGTTTTTGCACGACATCGGAGTGGTGCCCAACGCCGAGCCCTACGTCAAACGCACCGCGCAAGGGTTGCTACTGGGGGACGATCACGAAAAGATGAGCAAGTCCCGCGGCAACGTGGTCAATCCGCTTGATTGTATCGA
>CADBTQ010000009.1 GCA_902797685.1 uncultured Eubacteriales bacterium
GCCCAAAGGCAGAGTGATATTCCGCCTGATGGCGGAGTGATATTCGCTCCGCGAGTTGGCTACGCTTTGCTCCGCGTGGAAGGCTCCCATATCGCCTTGTAGATGGTGTAGTACACAGTACACAATCGGTTGCCCCGAGGTTGCGGCGTTTTCCGAAACGCCTAAGCGATATAAATCCGCAATGGATTTGCGATATAACACAGCCTCCATATGATGGGGCTGTGTTGCGATATATTCGGCAAGCCGAATGCGATATATTCCTACGGAATGTTGTGGAGGGGGGATTGATATTGCTAACGCAAAGAGCGTACATATCGCATGATACTTAGTATCACGTCTCGCATATGCCAAGGCAAATATATCGCCAAAAAGCACCGAAACAAAGGATCGGTGCTTTTATGTTAGCATGTATTGAAAAACCACCGCAACCCGAGCAAGGAAAAACCTGCGAGGATTTCATCCGCACAGCGTGCGGATTTCAACGGCAGTAAAAGCCGATTTCACCCATGCTCTGCATGGATTTCACCCACCGCAGGTGGATCTATTCGGCTTCCAAAACGTTGCCCGCATCGTCTTGGATGCGGGCAACATATCACTTATGAGCGTAGCGAATAAATATCACTCTGCCCTTGGGCAGAATATCACACGGCAAAGCCGTATATCACCGCACAAGCATAGCACGGCAAAGCCGTATATCACCGCGCAAGCCTTATTGCGCAGCTTTCGCCTGGGGGGCTTTCGCTTTGGGCGTGGGATCGACCAATGCTTTGTCGTCCGTCCGTTTGAGACAATGGCGAGGGCAGGAGGACACGCAGGTCAAGCAGCCGTCGCACTTGTCGTAATCGATCACGGGCAGATTGTCCACCATGGTGATCGCGCCGTTGGGACACTTGCGCGCGCACATACCGCAGGCGATACAACCCATCTTGCAAAAAGACATCGTCTCTTTGCCTTTACAATGGGTGCGGCACGCCACGTAGACTTTGGCTTTGGCGGGGATGCGGTCGATACAATGCTTGGGACAGGTGTTGATACACGCCCCGCACGAAATGCAGATCTCCCTCTTGACGAAAGCGATACCGTCGTCGCGCACCGAGATGGCGTCCACGGGGCAGACTTGTTGACAACTGCCTCCGCCCAAACACGCGGTGGCGCAAATCTTGTTGCCCCCTTGGTACACCATGCGGTTGAGACAACCCTCGTTGCCTACGTAGCCGAACTTGTCGGCAGCCGCCAACCCGCCCGAACAGCGCACCACCGCCACGGTGGCTTCTTCCGCCGCAAAGGGGATACCCGCGATCTTGGCAATGACCGCTTTGGACTCGTTGGACGTGGCTTTGCAGTCGCTCAAACTCGCTTGCCCGCAAGCCAAGCACTTGGCAAAGTCCTCGCAACCCGATTTGCCGCAACCGCCGCAGTTGGCGCCGGCAAGGTTCTCCAATATTTTGAGGACTTTTTCGTCCTCGTGTACGCGACACAACTTGGTCACGATGAGGATGGCGATCGCCGCCACCACCGCGATCCCCGCGATGAGGCCCAACACGATACCGACCGTTTTCCAGTTGACTGAAGCTGAGAGCAAAAAGTTCATATCGTTACCTCCTTACAGGGAAATCAAGTTGAAGACGTAAAACGCCATCGCCATAAAGCAAGCGGTCACCATCACGATGGGGTAGCCCTTGACGCTCTTGGCGGGGGTCAGGGCGTCCACCTTGGTGCGCAAGCCGCTCAAGATGACGATCGCCACCGTAAAGCCCACGCCCGCAAACACGCCGTACAACACCGACGTGCCCAAACCGGACGAGCCGACCATGTTGATCATGCCCGCCTTGTCGATGACCGTCTCCGCCACGCCCAGCACCGCGCAGTTGGTGGTGATGAGGGGGAGGAAGATACCCATCGCCTTGTAGAGGGGCGGGGAAAACTTCTTGATAAACTTTTCGAGCATTTGCACCAGGGCCGCTATCACGAAGATAAAGACGATGATCTCCAAAAATTCGAGTTTGAGGGGCACCAACACGTAGGTGTACAAGGGATAGGTGATCAAACAGGTGATGGTCATGACCACGGTCACGGCGATACCCATACCCAAGGCGTTGCGGGTGGATTTGCTCACTCCCAAGAAGGGGCAGATGCCCAAAAATTGAACGACGACAAAGTTGTTGACGAATACCGCCAGTATGACGATCATCATAAAGGTTCCCATACTACTTTGCCTCCTCTTGCACGGTCAACTCTTGGTGTCCGTACAGTTTTTCGAATTTGCGCTTGTGCATACGACTTTCCACCTTGGTGTACACGAAGTTGAACAGAGCGATACTGATGCCGTAGACGAAGAACGCGCCCGCCGAGGACGAGAAGAACTCGATGCGGAAGTCCCACAACGTCACGCCGAAGATGGCGCCCGCGCCCAGTATCTCGCGGATAGCGCCCATCAGCGTCAGCGCCAAGGTAAATCCCAAGCCCGTAAACAAGCCGTCGAACGCCGAGTGGACGACGGGATTTTTGCTGGCGAAACTCTCGGCTCTGCCCAAGATGATACAGTTGACCACGATCAACGGTAGGTACACGCCCATCGACTCGTACAGCGAGGGGATAAACTTATCCAACAGCATACGCAGTAGGGTCACAAAGGTGGCGATGATCAACACGAAAGCGGGGATGCGCACCTCGTTGGGGATCACCTTGCGCAACGCCGAAATGATGGCGTTGGAAAAGATGAGCACGAAAGTCACCGCCAAGCCCATGCCGATGCCGTTCATGGCGGCGGTCGTCAGAGCAAGGGTGGGGCAGGTGCCCAATACCAATCTGAATGTGGGGTTGTTGCGGAGCAATCCGTCCACCCCGATCTTGCGAATCTCTTGAGGTTTAATCATGTTGCACCTCCGTCAAAGTCCCCACGTAGCCGAGCACCGTGTTGAGGGCGTTGTTGATCGCGGTGGAGGAGTAGGTCGCGCCGCTGACGTTGACGTCAAAGGTCTCTTTCCCTTCATATCCCGCGAGCACGCTACCGGTCCACTTGCTCATCAAGGTCTGTTTGTCGTAGGCGGCGATACTCACGCTGCCCAGCCCCTTGAAGGAGCCGTTTTCGAAGTACGCCACGCACCACACCGACACGCTGCCTTGTTTGTAGCCTTTCAAACCCGTGGCGCGCACCAAATAGTTGCCGTCTTCCAGTAGATACACGCTGTCGACCGTGCCCACTTCGCTTTGGTAGTCGGTGGCGATCTCCCGATAGCCGACCGTCTTGCCGTAGATGCCCTTGATGGTGCGTTGCACCCTCTCCTCGGCGGATACGGACAACAAGTCGTTGCAGACCGCGAGCAACCCGCCCGAAATGAGCGCGATGCACAGTAGCACCACGATACAACGGAGGGTCTTGCTCTTAAAAAACTCTTTTACCGTCATTGTTGCTCACCCTCCTTTTGTTTTTTCTTGCCGAGTTTGGCTTTGAGATCGGCGCACTTTTGTTTGATCAATTGGGGAATGGGCGTCGCGCCGAAGGGACGCGGACGGATCCACATATTGAGCAAAGGCACGATCAAGTTGAGGAGTAGGATGGCAAAACTGACCACTTCGATCTTGGTGCCGAAACGAAGTAGCGCGGTCACCACGCCCAACAGCACGTAGTAGACGTAGCACGCCCACTTGTTGTTGGGGCTGGTCACGTAGTCGGTCGCCATAAAGATAGCGCCCAGTAGCAGACCGCCCGAGAGGACGGAGGGCAGGAAGTAGTTCATGCTCTTACCCATGGCGCAACTGATCAAACCGCACACCGCCACGTAGATCACGGGCCATTGCCATTTGACGACTCGGCGCACGACGAGGTACACGAAGCCCACGAGCAGAGCGATCTTGCAAGTCTCGCCGATACAGCCCATCACGCCCGTGCCCAACAACAGGTCGAGGTTGGAGACGCCCATCGCGCCGATGGAGTCGCCGAGCATGGAGGTCAAAGGCGTGGCGGAAGACACCGCCACCGAGTCGACAGAGCCAAACAAGGGACGCATCCAGCCCGATACCATGGGGGACTGGAAGGAGATAAAGGCGAACACGCGACCGGCGATAGCGGGGTTGACGATGTTTTTGCCCGTGCCGCCAAACAACATCTTGGCGACGCCCACCGCAAAAATAGAACTGAGCAGGGGGATATAGAAGTATTTGTAGTCCAAAGGCGGCAGGGTGAGCGCCAACAAAAGACCCGTCACCACGCTCGTCAGATCGAATTGCCTTGCGATCGCCTTGATCGACGTCTTTTTGCACAACAGCCACACCCACTCGGTCGCGACCGCGCCGAACACGGACAACACGATGGTGACCGCGGCGCGCGCGCCAAAGAAGACCAAACCCGCCACCGTCGCAGGAAGTAGGGCGATCAACACGTCGAGCATGATGCCGCGAGTGGTGCGTTTTTTGCGCACGTGAGGACTGGCGCTGACTATGATATCACTCATTTGGCACCTCCTTTGTTCTCGGCAAGTTTTTTCTTGCAAAGAGCGATGCTTTGGGTCAACGCCCGCTTGGCAGGACAGACGTAAGCGCACGAGCCGCAACTGATACAGTTGCGCACGCCGCCGTACTGCGCCGCCAGATCGTACTTGCCCGCTTGGGTATAAAAGTCGATCTGCATGGGCAACAAGTTCATGGGACACACCTCGGCGCACGCCCCGCAGTTGATACAAGGCGAGGGATTATCCTCGGTGGTCTCCTCGGGCAGCAGCATCAAAAAGCCGGACGAGGTCTTGGTGGTGTACACGTTGCTCGACGCCATCGCGGGACCCATCATGGGACCGCCCGCGATGTATTTGACCGTTTCGTCCTTGACGCCGCAGTTTTCGCGAATGGCGTCGTAAGGAGTACCCGTCTTGACCAACAGGTTTTTGGGATGGATGCACCCTTTGCCCGACACGGTCATCACCCGCTCGTAGAGGGGTTTGCCCAATTCCACCGCTTCGTACACGGCGTAAGCGGTCGCCACGTTTTGCACCACGCAACCCGCGTCCGCGGGCAGTTTGCCCACGGGCACCTTGCGCCCCGTACACGAGTAGATGAGGTGCTTTTCACTCCCCATGGGGTAGGCTTTCTTGAGCGCCACCACCTGGATGTCGTCGTACTTTTCAAAGAGGGCGATGGCTTTGGGCTTGTTGAGCTCGATACCCATCACGATCTTGACTTCTCCCAACGCTTTGGCAAGCAGTCTGATACCCGCCAACACTTCCTCGGTCTTTTCGATCATCAACCGATAGTCGCAGGTAAGATAGGGCTCGCACTCGGCGGCGTTGATGACCAAATAGTCCACCGGGGTCTTGGGACTCAATTTGACCTCGGTCGGAAAACCCGCGCCCCCCATACCTACGATACCCGCCTCGCGGATACGCGCTTTGATGGTGGCGCTCTCGTGATCGGGCAGGGGGTCGAGTTTCATCTCTTGATAGTGGTGGTCGTTTTGAATGACGATGTAGTCGCTCGTCGTCCCACCTACGTTGGGACGCTTTTCCACGCCCATCACCACGCCCGACACGCTGCTGTACACGTTGGCGCTGATGTAGCCCGTCTCTTTGGCGATAAGCTGTCCCATATAGACTTGATCCCCTGTGGCGACGACGGGCTCGGCGGGACGGCCGATGTGCTGTTGCACCCCGATCGCCACGATGTCCGGCGCGTCCATCACCTCGATGGGAACGTCCATCGCCAAAGATTTTTGGTCGGGGACGTGCACGCCCTTGGCTAAAAACTTTCCTTTGATCGCTTTCATTATTACTCCTTTTTGCAATAGGATATAAATATATGATACTACACCTTGCCCTATCTTGCAAGGGTTAATCCGACACTTTTCGCAACCTACTTTTGGTTTTTCTTTTCGGTTTCGTCCTCTTCGCCCGCTACGTCGTCCGGCTCTTTGGGAAGGGACGCGCCCCCTTTGAGTCTAGATAGGAGAGTGGTGCGCTTGAGAGCGAGATAACTCGCTTGCGCCGCCAGTCCCGTCAAGGTGCCCGTGATCACGCCCGCCGCCACGAGGACGGGGAGATAGACGACCAGTCCCGTAGTGCGAGTAAGGGCGATCGCCACCCCGATCTGCGCCGCGTTGTGCGCTATGGCGCCCAACGCGCCCAGCACCCATATTTGCTTATCTTTGACGACGAGACGGAGTAGCAAGCACAATAGATAACACAGTGCGCCCCCCGCAAGACTAAACAAAAACGCCGTCAGTCCCCCGCCGAACACGCTGCCAAGCCCGATGCGCACGAGCAAAATCACGCCCGCGTCCAAAGGACCCAGCGCGAACATGGCGAACAAGGTCACCACGTTGGCAAGTCCCAACTTGATCCCGGGGACGGGCAAGGGCAGGGGGATCTGCGCTTCCACCACCCATATCGCGAGCGCCATGGCGGTCAGCACCCCGTCTATCACGATGCGTTTTGTTAGGGCGCGTTTCATACTAACGAGATACCGAGTCGGCGTCGTCCTCGGCGATTTTGACGACCAAGCGGTGGGGAAGACACACCAAGGGGCTTCCTTTGAGCCGTCCTTGTTCCACGCACTCTTTGTGGGGGCAATCGGCGTCCGCTATGCGGATGGAGTCTTTGGCGATCTCCAAAACGTTGGTGCCGTAGGGGGTGTTGACGGTGTATAGATAGGGTTGGTCTACTTTGGATAGATCCACTTGATACACCAACTCCCCGTCCACGTACACGTAGGCGACGTTGCCTTGGGGCTGACGGGTCAGCAGCACCACGCCGACCGTGAGGGATACCGCCAAGATGACGGCGACGATGACGACCCAAACCCAGGTTTTCATAACGTCACCACCCTTTTGTTTTGTTCCCCTTTCCAAGCGATGGAAGAAGACAGGTCGCTACTGACGTACAGACAGTCCTCGGTCGCCATCACGACCGAAAGAGCGTTGCTCTTGGCGAATTCGCACGCCTTTTGTGGTCCCATCACAAAGAGGGCGGTGGACAAAGCGTCGCACTTGGCGCCGTCCTCGCCCACGACCGTCACCGACAAAAAGCCGTTGTCGACGGGGTAGCCAGTGGAGGGGTCTACGATATGACCGTATTTGACCCCGTCCTTTTCGAAGTATCTCTCGTACAGTCCGCTCGTCACGACCGACTTGTCCACGACGGGGAGTATGCACATATACCCTTCTCCCACGGGGTCTTTGACGGCGATCCGGTAGGGTGTGCCGTCGGGTTTGGCGCCGATGGCGACCACGTTGCCCCCCAAATTGAGCAATCCGCTCGTCAGTCCTTTGTCCAAAAGGTATCGTTTGACGAGATCCCCCGCGTAGCCCTTGGCGATCCCGCCGAAGTCGATCTCCACCCCTTGGGGGAGGGAGATACTGCCCTCTTTCCACGCGATCCTCTCGTAACCTACCTTGGATAACGCGGCGGTCAATTCGTCTTGGGCGGGGATTCGGTAATCGCCCGTCGTAAAGCCCCAAGCCCGCACCACGGGATAAACGGTGGGATCGAACGCGCCCTCGGTCAGGCGGGAGAGGGCAAGGCTTTTGTCTAGCAATTCTTTGACGTGCTCGTCTTCGCTCGTTCCTCCGTGATTGAGGCGGTACACCTCGCTCGTGGGGTCGGTAGCGGAGAGGGTGCGGTCAAGCGAAGCCAACAAGCGGCCGCACTCGTCCAAGAGGGCGCTATCCCCGTAGAGGGACACGGTCATCAACGTGTTCATGGCAAAAAAAGTCTTTTCCTTGGGGGCTTGCTTGCAACCAAACAGTCCCAAACCCAAGGATAAGACCAAACAAACGCTTATTACGATGACAAAAAAGGGCTTGCGCATACTACCATTGTAGCGCAAACCCTCGTTAAAATCAAGTGCGGGTTGTACGAATCGACCCCTCTCGGCGCTTACTTTTTGCGACCCGTGAGGAGATAGAAGTCCTCTCCCTCGTCCGCTTGTTCGATCACGAACTCTTTTTCGAAAAAGCGTCCTTCCTCTTTGGGCGCCGCGAGCGAGCGGGAAATGTGTTGGCAACACTCGTGATGGCGATCCAACGTTTTTCTCGACAGGGAATGTACGATCGCAAATCGTCCCCCTTCGGTCAGCAGTCCCGCCAGCCGCTTGGACAACGCCTCGGGGTCGGGGAAATGAGGATAAGCGTTGTAGATCAAGGCAAAATCGTACTTGCCCAAATCTTTTTCCATTACGTCGCCCTCTTCAAACCGCGCCCAAGGGCAGTCCTCGTACTTTTGCTTGGCGATCGCCACCATGTTGGGGGAGATATCCACCCCGACCACGTCTTCGCCGCTCAAGGAGTGGATGATACCCGTCACCACGCCCGTGCCGGAGGCGACGTCCAACACCTTGTCGCCACATCCTATGCCGACGCGCTCGAGTAGAGCGCGCTTGCGCTCGGTCGTGCAGTTTTCCCTCTCGTCCCAAGTGGGCGCCAATTTGTCGAAGAAATCCTTGATCTCGTTCATCAGTCGAAAAAGGTCGCGGTGTCGATTTGTTGATACCCGCCGTAACTTTGGGCGCATCCTTTGATGGCTTGGGTCAGATCTTTGCCCAAAAACGCCTCGGTGACTTCCTTGGTCTTGGCGTCGATATCCACGTCCGCCAACGCTTGGGGATAGACGACCTTGGCGGCGTACCAAGAGTTGATCAAGGCGATCTCCAAGTTGGTGTAATAGGCGTTGTACGCCATCTCCAAGTACACGTTGCCCTCTCTCCAGGCTTTGATGCCGTCGAACATGTGGGGATCGTTGGCATACAGCGGTTTGATGTTTTTGACCGCTGCGGCGTCGATGATCATCACGTCCACGTCCTCGCCGATGGACGCCAACTTTTCGGCGTCGATCGCGCCGATACCGCCGTTTGCCAATCCCGACACGGCGTTACGAATGTGCGCCACGTTGAAGGGCTCGTAGTTTTGGGCGGTCATCAAGTGGTTGGTGGTGCCCCAGTTGCCCAAGCCGCAGATGTACACGGAGGGCTGCGTGGTCTGTCCCTCGGTCAGGCGGGACAATTCGGCTTTTTGCGCGTCGATATAGTCGCACAACGCTTTCGCTTTGGCTTCCTTGCCGAAGATTATGCCAAGCAGGGTCAAACTGCCTTTGACGTTGTCGTCAAACACGCCCTTAGCCCCGTAACGCACGGTCACGACGGGGATACCCAGTTGCTCTTGCAAGGCGTTCTCCTTGTCCACGTCCTCGTATTCGGAGATGACGATATCGGGGTTGCACGTAAGGATCTTTTCCGCTTCGGCGCTTTGCGCGTTGGGACCGCCCACGCCGCAAGAGGGGAGACCTTTGAGATCGTCCGCATACGCCAACATATAAGGACGAGCCACGTTGTCAAACATCTTGGGACGAGCGGACAACTCGTAGTTGTCGATGTCTTCGACCCCCGCGATCAAACTCATGTCGCCCACGTAACTGTACATACGCAAAGCGCCCGCGCCGATGCACACGACTTTCCGGAACTGGGCGTTGCCCAAGTTGACTTCCCGTCCTACCATGTCGGTCACGATCTTGTCGCTACCCGAGGACTTGTCGTTTTGATCGTTTCGTTTGCAACCCACGGCGGTCAAGGCGAGTGCCACGACCAAGACGAGCGTAAGGATGCAGATGATCACTTTTTTGCTACTCTTCATAAACGATACTCCTTTTGTTGTTGATTTGCACCACTTGTGCATGGATGCCGTACGTGTCGAGGATGGTCTCCTCGTTGACGATCTCCCAGCCGCCTTGGTGGGCGATCACACCGTCCTTCATCATGTAGAACACGTCGCCCGCGGAGAAGGCAAATTGCAGATTGTGCACCGCGATCAAGACCGAGATGCCCCGCTCGTTGGCGATATTCTTGGCAAGCGACAACACCAACCGCTCGTTGGCGATATCCAAATTGCCGGTGGGCTCGTCAAAGACGAGCAATTGGGGATCGGCGGCAAGGGCGCGCGCGACCGCCACCTTTTGCCTTTCTCCGCCCGACAGTTTGCTCACTTCGTGATCTCGCACTTCTTCCAGCCCCAACAGCCGTATCGCCTCATCCGCCGCCCGTCTGTCCTCGGGGGAACAAAAGGCGTGCATGGTGGACAGCCTGCCCGTCATCACGCTGTCCGACACGGTAAGATCCCCAAACGAAATGTCCTGCGGGACGTAGCCGATCAACGTCGCCCTTTCTCTTGGGCGCATTTTGCCGAGATCCTTGTCGTCCAATACGATCTGCCCTTGTCCCTTGACCAAACCGAGCAAACACTTAAAAAGGGTGGATTTGCCCGCGCCGTTTTTGCCCAACAGTACCCCGATCTGCCCGTCGGGCAAGAGGAGGTCGACCCCTTGGAGGACGGGGCGTTTTTTGTCGTATCCAAAAGTCAAATTGCGTACCGTCAGCATTAGCGTCTCTCCTTTGCCGAAAGCAGCATCACGAGGAAGAAGGGCGCGCCCAATAGCGACGTGATGGCGCCCACGGGGAGCGCGCTCCCGCCGCCCACGGTACGGGACAGCGCGTCCGCCGTGAGCAGCAACAAGCTGCCCGTCAGCAGGCTCGCGGGTATCGTCACTACGTGATTGGAGCCCAATAGGCGCTTGACCACGTGCGGGCAGATGATGCCCACAAAGCCGATCACGCCCAAAAAGGACACGCACACGGCGGTGATCAAAGACGCCAATAGGAGCGAACACAGCCTTAGGGCGGTCACGTTGACACCCACGCTTTTGGCGACGCTGTCCCCGCCCAGTAACGCGTTGTACCGCCAAGACAGCAGCCAAAAGGCGACGAAACTGGCGCCCACCACCCCGATGAGAATGTAATCTTGGGTCATGGTCGCTCGTCCCAGATCGCCAAAACTCCACACCACCGCGGCGGAGATCCCCACGTCGGTGGCGTAAAACTGCAACAAAGTCGTGCCCGCCGTCCACACGGCGCCCAAGGCGATACCCGCCAGCACGATGGTGTTGGAACCGAAATGGCGGATACGGCTAAGCCCCAGTATCAGCAATACCGACCCGATCGCAAACGCAAACGCCAACGCGGATACCGCAAAGGGGTTGACCCCTTTGATGGCGTCGGACAGGTTTTTGCCCACCGTCAAAAAGCCGCCCGCAAAGGCGATCATGGACAAATTGGCGCCGAATACCGCCGCGTTGGACACGCCCAACGTGCCGGGGGACGCCATCGAGTTGCCCAAAGTGGTCTGCATGATCAAACCGGCGATCGCCAGTCCCGCTCCCGCCACGAGCGCGGCGATCACGCGGGGCAGACGGATATTGTGGATAATGCGATTGAAAGCGGGGGTGGACTTGCCCGCTAAGGCGTCAAAACAATCCTTGACGCTCATTTGCGCGCTCCCCACGAAAAGACACACGAAAAACAGGACTATCACCAGTATAGCCAAGCATCCTACGATCGCCCACTGCAACCGCTTATCGCTTTTGAGTTTTTGCGCCCACTTCATTTCCGTACAATGTGTTTGATAAAGTCCATTTTTGAACAAATCTTTGCCTTTCGTTTGGCATTATATCACCCACCGTATAGCCCTGTCAAGGGAAAAAGTATTTACTTTTTGGCAAGAGGGGTTTATAATGGATATAATCAAACGTTTTGTCCGCTATCGGACATAGAGGAAGAGTATGGATAGGAGAAAAGTGAGGACGATCAAGTCCATTCGGGACGCGTTTGCCAAGCTTCTTAACGTCAAACGCTATTCGGATATCACGGTACAAGACATTTTGGACGAAGCCAACGTGGGGCGTTCCACCTTTTACGAGCACTTCAAGACCAAAGACGAACTGTTGCACGCGGTGTGCGACGAGATCTTTGCGCACGTGTTCGATCACAACCTTACCCCCGAAAAGCACCACGACTTTTCGCATACCGACGACTACGAGCACGTGGTGACTCACATGTTCTATCACTTTTCGGAAGACAAGGACGTGCTCAAAGGCATTTTGCGCTCGGAGGGCAAGGACATTTTCATCGCCGATCTGCGCACCCATTTGCAGGAGTTGGTGCGCGACTACATTCTCAAAGTGTACGCCTGCGACCGCTTCGACCAAGGGTTGCTGGAAGATCATCTCATCAACACCCTCACTTCCCTCGTGCTGTGGTGGCTCAACCGCGACTGCCACGAGCCCCCCGAGGAAGTCGCCAAAACCTATTTCGGTTTGATCATTCCCGTACTTAGCCACAAGGAGTAACCATGCAACCCGTCAAAATCGTAGAGATCAAGGAAGATATCGTATCCCGCAACAACTTAGAAGCGGATTCCATTCGTCAAAACCTCAAAAACAAAGGGGTATTTTTGCTCAACGTGATGTCCTCGCCCGGCTCGGGCAAGACCACGCTGTTGACCGCGTTGATCCGCCAATTGCAAGCCTATTACCGCATCGGCGTGATCGAGGCGGATATCGACTCGGCGGTGGACGCGGAGACCATCGCGCAAGCGACGGGCGCCAAGACCATTCAGATGCACACGGGCGGCGCTTGCCACATCACTTGTCAGATGTCAAGGGAATCTTTGGAGGCGTTGGATACCGACGGGCTTGACTTGGTGATATTGGAAAATATCGGCAACCTGGTGTGTCCCGCCGAGTTCGACACGGGCGCGCACGCCAATTTGGTGCTGTTGTCCGTGCCCGAAGGACACGACAAACCCCTCAAGTATCCGTTGATGTTCGAGGTCGCCTCGGTGGTCGCTGTCACCAAAACGGACGTGGAGCCCGTCTTCGACTTTGACGAACAAGCCGCCAAAGCCAATATCGCCTACCGCAACAAGGATATTCCCGTGTTTTTCACTTCCGCCAAACAGGGTAGAGGGGTGGACGAGTTGGCTGCCTATCTTAAGGAGACCATCGACGGCGTTTTGTCGCAAAAGTAACAAAAATTGGTATTTTCGGCGAATAAATAATCATTTACAAATATCGTAACGTATGTTATGATGGTTATATAATGGCGGACTATGTGTTCGCAAAACGACTACAAGTATGCAAGTTAAGACTATTTTACTCAACAAAAACGTGTTGGAAGGCAACGACCGCGAAGCCGATATTTTGCGCGGAGAACTCCGTGAAAGAGGGGTATTGCTCGTCAACGTAATGTCCTCGCCGGGCGCGGGCAAGACCACCACTTTGGTCAATTTGATCAATCGGCTCAAAGGGGAGTTGCGCATCGGCGTGATGGAAGCGGATATCGATTCGGACGTGGACGCCGTGACCGTCGCTCGTCGCACCGGGGTCAAGAGCGTGCAGCTCCACACGGGCGGCATGTGCCATCTGGACGCGGGCATGACCCGTCAGGGGCTCGAAGAGTTGGGTATCGAGGACTTGGACTTGGTGTTTTTGGAAAACGTGGGCAACTTGGTGTGTCCCGCCGAGTACGACACGGGGGCGCATTTGGACATGATGATCCTGTCCGTGCCCGAGGGGGACGACAAACCCCTCAAGTACCCCTTGGTATTCCAAAAATGCAGCTTGGTGCTTATCAACAAAATTGACGCGATCGACTATTTCGACTTTGATTTGCAAGCGGTGAGAGGGTATATCGCCGACCGCAATCCCAAAGCCGTCGTGCTGGCGGTATCCGCCAAAACGGGGGAGAATATGGACTCGGTTGCCGACTATTTCAAAACAAAAAGAGGAGAAATGTTATGCCAAAACAAAACGACAAAGTGATCAGCAAGTATCAAGGCGAAAAAGATGTCAACGAAAAGTACATCAAGCTCGGTAAGAAAATTACCGACGTCGTCAAACACAAACTTGGGCCTTTGACTTCGGACGATCCCGAATACTGGGGACTTCGCGAGATGCTCACGCCCGAAATGTGCGACGTCTTGCTCAAAATGAAGCTGCGCAAGTTCTACAACTTGGATCAACTGCTCAAGATGAATCCCGAGGTAGAGCCCGCCCACCTCATCGATTTGCTCAACCAGATGTCGGTCATCGGTATCCTGGAGTACGGCTACGGCGAGCGCTACAGCCACGACGGACCCACCTACGACTTCGACGTCCGCACCATGAGCGAGGAAGAAAAACTCAAAGTGAGAGAGTGGCGTCTTTGCTTCTTCGTGCCCGGCAGCGCCGAGTTGTTCAACTCCTCGGTGGATCGTATCGAGCGCAACCCCGCGGTCACTTCCTTCTTCGAGCGCATGACCTTTATCCCCTTGGCGGGCATCACCCAAATGGTGCGCCCGGGCGGCAACGGCATCGGTATGCACGTCATTCCCGTAGAGAAAGAGGTCAACGCCAGTCCCGAATCGGTGGATATCGAGCATATCTCCCACTGGTTGCAAAAGTATGACGGACACATCGCGGCGGGTATCTGCTCCTGCCGTGCTTCGCGCGCCGTGTTGGGCGACGGCTGTACCGACGACGTGGACGATTGGTGTATCCAATTGGGCGATATGGCGGACTACGCCGTGGAGACGGGTCGCGCCCACTACATCGACAAAGCCCGCGCTTTGGAGATACTGGAACTCGCCGAAAAGAACGGCTTCGTTCACCAAGTCACCAACATCGACGGCAAGGACAAGATCTTCGATATCTGCAACTGCAACGTCAAGATCTGTAACGCTCTGCGTACTTCCATGCTGTTCAATACCCCCAATATGTCTCGCTCGGCTTACACCGCCAACGTCAACAAACAAAAGTGCGTGGCGTGCGGCAAGTGCGTGGAGATCTGTCCCGCCGGCGCGGTCAAATTGGGGCAAAAACTGTGCAAGAAAGACGGCAGCGAGGTCAAGTACAAACACGTGCCCCTGCCCGACAAACTTCGTTGGGGCGAATACGCTTGGGACGAGGACTATCGCGACAATCAAAAGATGTCCAACACCTACCCCCAAGGCTCCGCGCCCTGCAAAGCCGCTTGTCCCGCTCACGTGCCCGTGCAAGCCTATATCAAATTGGCGAAAGACGGCAAGTATCGCGAGTCTTTGGCGATGATCAAGACCGAAAACCCCTTCCCCTCGGTCTGCGGTCGCGTTTGTAACCGTCGCTGCGAGGACGCCTGTACCCGCGGCACCATCGACCAACCCGTGTCCATCGACGCCATCAAAAAGTTTGTCGCCGATCTGGAACTCAAGAGCGAAAACCGCTACGTGCCCGAAAAGATCGTGCAATCGGTGTACGGCAAGTTTGACGAAAAGATCGCCATCATCGGTGCGGGTCCCGCCGGCTTGTCCGCCGCCTACTACCTCGCCGAGATGGGTTACCAACCCACCGTGTTTGAAAAGAACGCCCTGCCCGGCGGTATGCTGACCTACGGTATTCCTTCGTACAAGTTGGAAAAGGACGTGATCGCCGCCGAGATCGACGTGTTGAGACAACTCGGCGTGGAGATCAAATGCGGTATCGAGGTGGGTAAGGATATCACCATCGCCGACCTCAAAAAGCAAGGCTACAAGGCGTTCTATATCGCCATCGGTTGCCAAGGCGGCCGCCGTCCCGGCGTGCCCGGCGACACGGCCGAAGGTACCGACATCGCGGTGGAATATCTGCGCAAAAACTTCGAGTCCCGCGCTCCCTTCGAGGGCAACGTGGTCGTGGTCGGCGGCGGCAACGTCGCGGTGGACTGCGCTCGCAACGCCCATCGTTTGGGCGCCAAGTCGGTGACCATGTTCAGTTTGGAAGGTCGTGACGAAATGCCCGCTAGCCGCGAGGAGATCGCCGAGACTTTGGACGAGGATATCAAGATCGAAAACGGTTGGGGACCCAAAGAGGTCAAAGTGGACGGTAACGGCGTCGTCACCGGCATCGTCTTCAAAAAGTGCACCCAAGTCACCGATCCCGCCACCAAAAAGTTCGCTCCTCGCTACGACGAAGCGACCACCATGGAAGTGCCCGCCGACAAAGTGGTCTTTGCCATCGGTCAAGCCATCGAGTGGGGCAAACTGTTGGAGGGTACCGCCGTCAAGTTCTGGCACGGCAACTATCCCGTGGCTGACAAGCTCACCTATCAAACGGACGACGAAGACATCTTCGTGGGTGGCGACGTCTACACCGGGCCCAAGTTCGTCATCGACGCCATTGCCGCCGGTCACGAAGCCGCCGAGAGTTTGCACCGTCACGTGCGCCCCCGTGCTCACATGACCATCGGCAGAGATCGCCGCAACTACACTCCCTTGGACAAAGAAGACCTGTCCTTCCCCTCTTACGACACCGCCGGCAGACAAGAAGCCGAGATGGATAGCAAGATCGACCATCGCAACTCCTTCGTGGACGCGCACGGCACCTTGACCGAAGAGCAAGTCAAGATCGAAGCCAACCGTTGTTTGTCCTGCGGCGCCAGCTACGTGGATCCCAACAAGTGTATCGGTTGCGGTCTGTGCACCACCAAGTGCCAGTTCGACGCCATCCACTTGGTGCGCGACCATCCGCAATGCAGCGATATGCGTATCGCCGAAAAGAAGGTCACCGGTTTGCTGTCCTACGCCGCCAAGCGCGCCGTCAAGATCGTGTTTAACGCGGGCAGCAAAGAGGCGAAAGAGATGGCAGCCAAACGTCGCGCTTACATCAAAGCCAACAAGCAAGCCAAGTAAGCCATGCACGAGCTGGGTATCGTCGTCAACGTGATAGACGAGGTCGAAAAGGTCGCCGAAGACAACAAGGTCGACAAGGTCTTGCGCCTGACTATGGAGATAGGCGAGGTCTCGGCGATCGTGCCCGACCTATTTAGCGACTGCTTCGAGTGGGCGAAAAAGCGCACCAAGCACTTGACCGACTGCGAGTTGGAATTGATCGTGTTGGAGGCTGTGACCTATTGCCAAGACTGCAAGGGGACGTATCGTACCACCAAGTACGGCAAGACCTGTCCCCATTGCGGCAGCGGCAACACCTATTTGCTGACCGGCAACGAGGTGACGATCAAAGGTATCTCGGTCGCCGAGCCAACATCCGACAACGCGTAACACGTATAGTGCGTCGAGTACGGTTTCATAAGCATAACACACAAAAGCGTCCCGCTGTGGACGCTTTTTGCGTAAGTGTTGGTCATTGTGGTCTATCAAAGGGTGCGCCGATGGCGCATGAATTGGCGCGTTGCGCCGTGAATTGACCCGCGGTCATGAATTGGGTATGCCCCATGAATTGGAGCGGGATTTCCGCTCCATTGCGGTGGAAGGTAGAGCGTAGATTCGCTCGACACGATGCCACTTGTGGCATCGGCTCGGAATGACGTTTTCACACCATCGTCATACCGACGGAGGGTGCTTGCACCCGATTGGAGCGTATCTTATCCATATAAGCGTCCCTTGTGCTTGCGCAGCAAGTGTTAAAGGGAAGGGGACCGCTTTAGCGGTGTAGGGATTCGGTGCCGCTACCAAGGCAGTGCTGTCCTTGAGACCCTTCGACTGCGCTACGCTCCGCTCAGGGTGACGACGGCGTGTGATGGGTTTCGTCATACCGGTCTATTGCCCTTTAGGCGCAATGGCGCAACGGCGCGGGGGAATGGAGTGTATCTCATCCGTATAAGCGTCCCTTGTGCTTGCGGAGCAAGTGTTAAAGGGAAGGGGGCAAAGCGCTTGCGCTCCTACAAAAACGGGTCGCCGAGAGAGCGACCCGTTAGCTTAGATTACATAAAGGATTACTATTGCAAAGTATAGTTGGAAATGATCGACGTGCCCGAAATATCGACGTTGTCGGTTTGATTGTGTTTTCTGTCCCAACCTGCGTTACTTGCCGTCGTTCCACTCGTCGCTCTAACAATAATACAGCGATCAAATGCGGGCGCAGCGTCAAACGTCCATTTGTATATATCGGTGGAATCTTGGGTCATCTCGACCCAAGTGTTATTGCTTTGCCCTTCCGTCCACAAGTTGGCGATCAAAATATCCCCGTCAGCATACACCCAACTGCGGTTGTCGTTGTGTACGTAAAACGTGTACGTATAACTGTTGGCGGTTACCGTCACGTCCGCCATTGAGCGGCTGCCTTGGGCGGGGTAGGAAACGGTGTAATTGCCGTCTTTGACGATGGCGTAGTTGCTACCCGTAAAGAAGTCGTTGTTGGTAATACTATACCCCTTAAACTCCGTTCCGCCCGTCATATTGCCCGTCCAAGAATACGTGCCCGAGGACAGGGTCAATTCCCTATCCGCAGTCCAACCGTCCCACGAGCCGCGGATAGAAATGCGTTCGCTATCCGGCACAACGGCGGAGATTTGGACGACGAGAGGCTCGGCGTTGACCGAGTACAAAGCAAAAGCACCGCCTATGCAGGACGCGCATAGGACTAAGACAAGGATGATCAATGTGCTTTTGACGAGTTTGTTGTTCATTTGGTTTTGTATCAGTGTACGTTCCTTTCTCTTTTGCACCCACTGATAAAGGTGGTGAGATAGACCCGTCATTCTGAGGGGATTTACTCCCCGAAGAATCTCTATGGCTGTGCTTACTTGGCTGCCTCTACATCTACTTGGGCTGTGTCCTTGAGATTCTTCGACTTCACACCTGCGGTGTTTCGCTCAGAATGACAATAGCGTGTGATGGGTCTCGTCATACCGAGGGAGGGTGCTTGCACCCGATTGGAGCGTATCTTATCCGCATTAGCGTCCCTTGTTAAAGGGAAGGGGACCGCTTTAGCGGTGTAGGGATTCGGTGCCTCTACCTTTGGCTATTCTTCCGTTTTTTCGTCCCCTTCCTCTTGTTGGGGGTTGCCCTCTTGGGCAGGGTCTGTATTGCTTTCGCCGTCGCCCTTGCTTTCGCCCGCGTCGTCGGGTTCTTTGGGCTTTGGCTCACGCTTTTGCAAGCTGTCGTTGACCAGTATCGCCAACAGGATGATGGCGATCACGCCCGCCACCGCGGCGATGCCGTAGTAGCTTTGTGCAAATTTGACCGCTTCGCCCCAACCGTGTCCCGCATTGGTGACGAGAATACCCGTAAACTCGTCTATGGTGCGTTGCCCGTCCGAGGCGTTGTTGGCGTCCCCGCGGGTAGTGTAATACACCGTCCCGTCGGATCCGACCGTAATATCCACTATACGGTGTACGATCACGTTGCCCCCTTGCACAAAGGTGACTACGTCGTACACGTGCAGTTGTTGTCCGTCTTTGAGTTTGCGGGTGACGATCAGGTCTCCCACTTGGATTTGGTCGTCATGCCCCGCCAAAAAGTCCTTGTGTTCATCGTTGACGCGGGACATACTGGGGGTGGCGACCACGTAAAAGTTGTACCCAAACAATCCCAAGCCTTGCCCGTTGCCCTTGTATTTGCCCACGATGCCAATGATACCCGCTACGATGATAAGGGTAATGAGTACATAAAAAATAACGTTGCCAACGATCTTGGCAATCCGCCATGCTTGCTTGGATTGGGTTTTTGTCGATTGATCTGTCATAACGAGTAGTACGTACCAACTGTTGCGAGGACGGCACGATTTGTCCCCATAGGGGACACCGCACGGAAAATCCGTGCGGTGTGAGGTTTAGTTAGGGGTTAAGCGTTTTTCTGAATATACGCTTTGTTAACAAAGTTGTCATATTTTAAGAAAATCGTATAGCTGCCTGCGGTTTTGATGACCAGATTGCCGTTGTTGTATTCAAAATCACTCGTGGCTTCGTCTTGCCAATCAAACCAGTGATCGTTATCACCTTTTACGCACTTAATGGTATCGCCTACAGCAAAAGTGAAAGTACCCTTTGCGCAGTCGCCATCATTGGGGGTTTCGCTCAAAATCCAACTCCCATTGACAGGACTCCAATTTGTCTTGCCGTTGTAAGTACCGTTGACATAGTACGCATCGGCATTAACGCTCCATTGCGTGCTTTCGTCGATGATCCAACTCAACGTGATGGTTAACTCTTGCTCGGCGGTGGCGAGAGAAATCTCGCTCATCTTGAAGGTGAGGGTCAAATTGGTGGGGATGTCGTCCAAGTCGATTTGTTGTCCGGCAGTCAGAGCGGCGTTGTTGTAAGCGACGGCGGTACTGTTTTTGTCCGTACCTGCAGCCGAAACGCTCACGTTAGCGGCACCCGTGCCCGAGATCGCAACGGTAAACTTGCCGCACACGCCGTCCTCGGCGAGATTGGTATTGGTTGCATTGAGGGTGACGCCAAGGGTCACGTCGTGATCGGGGCTAAGTCCGGTCAAACTAAAATTGGCAGCGGCACCGCCAATGCTGAGGGACACGAAGTCACCGGTGCTCAACGTAACGCGACGAGTATCCGCATTACGGGTGTACAGTGCAAAGCAAGTACCGACCATGGCGGCGACCAATACGACTGCGATAACTATAACAATCAGTTTCTTTTTCATATCGGTATCCTCCTTATGCGGCTCTCACAAAGTCGAGTTGCAATTCGCCGGCGATAGCACCCAGTTGTTCTTGGGTCAAACCGCTTGCCAACGTGATCTTGGCATAGTAGGTGGTAGTGGCGGGAATGTTAGCAACGCTGATGCTGGCGTTGGCTGCAGCGCCATTGAGTACTGCGTCTGCCGAATTGACTTGCAGGGGAGTGGTGTAAGCGCTGTCGGTGAACAAAGCAACGCTCACGTTCGCCAAGGTCTTGTTGTTTTCCGTGTCGGGTTTGAGGGCAATGGTCAAAGTACCCGTACCGGTAGCGCCTGCGGATTTGTCCATTTTGCAAACGATAGTGTAGTAACTGGGGGTCGCGGCATCCAAGGACAACGCCGTTGCAGTACTACTGCCGTCGAAGGACAAGACCATGTAGGAGTCGGTCGTGATGGTACCACTGACGGATTGGGCATCGTAGTATGCGACGGCGAGGGCGGAACCCGCGACAGCGACGCATACCACAATGGCAAGAATCAGTAAAATCTTTTTCATATAAATCCTCCTAATCAAGATTTAAGTCGCCGTCCTCGCATAGTTGGGCAACTTACCTACATTTTACACCCCGAAGCAAGCGTTTGCAATATCCCTTTTGTGTGTTTGGTGGCAATTGCAACAGTAAATTTTTTTAACTTTTTTTCGGTAAAAATGCGTATTGACAAGGGACAAAGGCGGGGGTAGAATGATAATAAGGGCGAGTTGCGCTTTCGCGATATAATATTGCGTATATGCACACGCGGCAAGCGACGGCAATAGACCGGTATGACGATGGAAAAGCGGATGAGATACGCTCCAATCGGGCGCCACGGTTGCGCCATCAGCACGTTGTGCTTCCGGGCAATAGACCGGTATGACGAGACCCATCACACGCCGTCGTCACCCTGAGCGAAGCGAAGCGGAGTCGAAGGGTCTCAAGGACAGCACTGCCAAAGGTAGATGTACCAAGCGTCCCTTGTTAAAGGGAAGAGGGCCACCTTTGGTGGCGAAGGGATTCCCCAAGTAAGCACAGCCATAGAGATTCTTCGGGGAGTAAATCCCCTCAGAATGACGGCTCTATCTCACCGAGCGGCACACACAACAAATTATAAGTGCTTTGGCACTTTGAGGAGGTAAGACTATGAAAAGGAAACTGGTATGGATCACCGTATTGGTGCTCGTTGTGGCGATCGCCGCGACGGCGTTGGTCGGCTGCAAAAAGAAAGACGACGCAAGCACCACTCCCGCGGGCGATTTGCCCGAGACCGTCACCGTCACCGTGCATTGGAACGTGCCCGGGCAAGCGGATACCGTCGTGACCGTCGACAAAGACGGCAACGTGGACGCAAGCAATTTAGCTATCCCCTCTGTGGACGGGCAGGAATTGGTCGGATTGTTCCTCGACGAGGCTTGCACCCAAGAAGCCAATTTGGAGACCTTGGTCGTAAGCGCCGCTATCAATTTGTATGCCAAATGGCAACAAGCGGCGGGTCCCGTAGATCCGGATAACCCCGATAACCCGGATAATCCCGACAACCCGGATAACCCGGATAATCCTGATAATCCCGATAATCCCGATAATCCCGATAATCCGGACAATCCTGACAACCCGGATAACCCTGATAATCCCGATAATCCGGACAATCCTGACAACCCGGATAACCCTGATAATCCCGATAATCC
>CADBTQ010000010.1 GCA_902797685.1 uncultured Eubacteriales bacterium
ACCGTCATCAATGCCGAAACCTTTTTGGTGTACTTCAACAATATGCGCCAAAAATCGGTGGATATGCTGTCGGGCAGCGAAGTCGTCATCATGTTCAACTGCGACGACGAGCCCGCCGTGACCTCGCTCAAACGCAATTTGCAACTGATCAACGGCAAATTGGGCTTTTTGTTTTTCAATTCCCGAGGGGATTCCATTTCTCTTGCCGCCGATCTCCCGTACAGCGTGGAGGGGGATCATATCACGGTGGAAGACAACGACTTCGGCACTTTTTATGTGGATAGTTACGAAAATCCCGACCGCTACAACGGCAAAGTGTGCGACGTCACCGTCAAAGCGGTGCTTGATAAGAGCATACCCGAGGGCTTTTTCGTGGGCGGCAGACGGGTGATGACCTGCTGCGCCCAAGACATTCAGTTTTTGGGTCTTGTGTGTCGCAATACGACCGACGTCAAGATCAACAACGGGGAGTGGCTTAAACTCACGGGTACCATTTCGTACAAAAACGTTAGCGGCGAGTTGCACGCTTTGCTCACGGTGGCTGCCGTGGTCAAGTTGCCCAACCATTCGGACGAGCCGATCGCCATCAACTGATAGAGGTATACTATGGGACGCAAAAAGATGAAAAACTTGCAGTTTGCCGTGCTTGGCTTGGGCATTTTCGGCTCTCGTATGGTCAAAACGCTCGCCAAAAACGGTTGCATCGTGTTGGCGGTCGACCGCAAGCAAGCCCGCGTGGACGAGGTCAAAGAGTACGCCACCCGTACCGTGTTGGCGGACGTGACCGACGAGCATACGTTAAGGGACTTGGATATCGCTTCGTTCGACAACGTCATCATCGGTATCGGCGGCAATATGCAGGCTTCCATCATGTGTACTTTGCTCTGCAAGGAGTTGGGCGCCCAAAACATCACCGCCAAAGCGGTCAACGCCAATCACGCATCCATTTTGCAAAAGATCGGTGTGGATCGCGTGATCATTCCCGAGGCGGATTCGGCGGACAAGGCGGCACTGCTTATCGCCTATCCCCAAATCAGCGATATGGTCCAACTCAAAGACGATCTGGGTATATTGGAGATCGACACCCCTAAGGCGTGGTATGACAAACCCATCAAGGAGTTGCATATCCGCGAAAAGTACGGGGTGACCGTCATCTTCATCCTCACCGACGAAGGCAGCCTGACCCCCTCGGGCGACAGTATGTTCCCCCAAGACAGCACGGTCGTGGTGGCGGGCAGTATGGACAGATTGGAGACTTTGCTCTCGAGGTTGGGACAAAAATGATCGATACCGTCCTCGTTGACGTAGACGATACCTTGTTGGATTTTACCAAAGGTGAAAGGGTAGCCCTCTCTTTGGCTTTTGCCGAATTGGGACTACCTTTTTCGATAGATACGCCCAAAGTGTATCACGACATCAACGACCTTTGGTGGGCGCGGTACGAGAGGGGCGAGGTGGAACGCGCCGAGCTGTTGTGGTTGAGGTTTGCCGATCTGCTCTCGCATTACGGGATAGAAGCAGACCCCAAACTCCTCGCCAAACGCTACGAAGCGAACTTGGTGGATCAGCACGACTACGTCGCGGGCGCAAAAGAATTCGTCGAGAGGTTGCGGCATAGCGGGTATCGCGTGTACGCCATCTCCAACGGCAACGCCAACGTGCAAGCCAAGCGCCTTGACGACAGCGGACTCATTCGCCTCTTAGACGACGCGTTCGTGTCCCAAGCGGTGGGGTATCACAAGCCCCAAAAGGAGTTTTTCGAGGCGGTGGCAAGCCGTATTCCGCATTTCGATCCCCTTCGGGCGGTGGTCATAGGCGACAGCTTGACCAGCGATATCCAAGGGGGCAGGAGTGCGGGGATCACTACCGTTTGGTTTGATCGCCTTCGCCGTCCCGATAGCCCCCTTGCCGATTACCACACCGACAGTTGGGACGCGGTGTTTGACGTCATTCGCTCATTGTGATTTGTACTGCCGTTTTCAAAACGGCTTTTTTTTCACCAAACGCTTGACTTAGGCATATCAATGGTTGTAGAATACAATTACCTACCAATCCAGTAGGAAAAAAGGAATTAAGGAGTCGTTATGTCACACATTTATACCGCCGCCGACCAGTTGGTCGGCAAAACCCCCTTGTTGGAATTATGCAATATCGAAAAGGAACTGGGGCTCAACGCTCGTGTCTTGGCAAAATTGGAGTACTTCAATCCCGCGGGCTCGGTCAAAGACCGCATCGCCAAAGCGATGATCGAAGACGCGGAGGAGAAGGGGATACTCACCAAAGACAGCGTGATCATCGAGCCCACCTCGGGCAATACGGGCATCGGACTGTGTTCGATCGCCGCCGCCAAAGGGTACAAAGTGATCATCGTCATGCCCGAGACTATGTCGGTCGAACGTCGCCAGTTGATGAAAGCGTACGGCGCCGAATTGGTGCTGACCGATGGCGCTAAGGGTATGAAAGGCGCTATCGCCAAAGCCGAGGAGTTGGCGGCGACCATCGAGGGCGGTTTTATTCCCGGTCAATTCGTCAACCCCGCCAATCCCAAAGCCCACTATCTCACCACCGGCCCCGAAATATACGAGGACACGGACGGAGAGGTGGATATATTCGTCGCTGGCGTGGGCACGGGCGGCACCATCACGGGCGTAGGCGGTTATCTCAAGAGTAAAAATCCCGCCGTCAAGGTCGTCGCGGTCGAACCCGCTTCCTCTCCCGTACTGTCTCAAGGGGTAAGCGGCGCGCACAAGATACAAGGCATCGGCGCGGGCTTCGTTCCAGACGTGTTGGACACCAAAGTGTACGACGAAGTGATCCCCGTATCCAACGAAGACGCGTTTAGTTTCGGCAAATTGATCGGCAAAAAGGAAGGCGTATTGGTGGGTATCTCGTCGGGCGCCGCTCTATGCGCGGCGGTGCAACTCGCCCGTCGCCCCCAAAACGAAGGCAAAACCATCGTCGTCCTACTTCCCGACACGGGGGACAGGTATCTTTCCACCCCCATGTTTGGCGACTGATATGAAAATATCCACCAAAGGGCGATACGCCCTACGTTTGATGGTCGATCTGGCGGAGCACCAAAACGGCGATCCCGTCCCCCTCAAAGAGGTGGCGGAAAGACAGGAAATATCCTCAAAGTACGCCGAAAGCATCATGGCGATCTTGTCAAAAGGCGATTTGGTCATAGCCGAAAGGGGCAAAAGCGGCGGTTATCGTTTGAGCCGCGATCCTTCGTCGTATACTGTGGGGGAGATCCTCACCCTTACCGAGGGCTCGTTGCATCCGGTGGCTTGTTTGGAAGAGGGGGCGAGATGTCCTCGCGAGGGCAACTGCCGCACTCTTGCTATGTGGCAACGGTTGGATCGGATGCTTGCGGAGTTTTTCAATGGGGTCACCATCGAGGACTTGATCGAAAAAGAGGATTGGTCGGACTACGTGATTTAGAACGAACGCCTTGTCACTTCTTGCACAAACAAAAACACGCCTTCCCGCGTTGCGGAAAGGCGTGTTTTTTCGTGACCGATTATTTGTCCAATACCACTTGGATCAAGTTGTAGATATAATTGCCTTCTACGATCTTGAGAGGCGCTTTGAGCACGCGCACCACGCTGTCGTCTGCCTTTTTGACATCTTGCTTGTCGATGGCGAAGTAGATGTGCGTTTGCACGCCCTTGCCGTACTTGGCGGCGGAAGAGAGTACCACGTGATAGCAGTTGATGCTCCTTGCCTTGTTTTCGCTGTCGACAAAGGCGCCTACCGCGATCTCGGCGTTGCTCGCCTTTTGCATGGAGACCGAGCGGGTGCTGCCTTGCAGGTTGTCCACGCCCGCCACCGACAATCCATAGGATTGCTCGGTCAAACGACTGGCGCGAGCCAAGGTGTACAGCGACTCGTTGTCGTAGCAGTTGCGCGCCTTAAAGGTGCTTGTCTTGCCGTTAACGGTGATCCTGACCTTTTTGCTTTCGTACACGATAGAGGACGTGTACGCTCTCGCGGTATCCGTCGATTCCAACTTTTTGAAAGACGCCACGGGCAACAGATTGGATTTGACCAGCACTTTGCTCTCCATCACGTCCCCTTGGTACTCGCCCGAGGTGATCTCCAACTTGGTGGAGATGATCGCGCCCTCGCTTGCGGTATAGGTCGCCTCGCCGATCTGCACTTGGGTGTCGGTCAGGATGCGCTCAAAGGTGTAAGTCATCTTGCCGATGGCTTCCGCCACGTTGTCTTGTCTAATCTCGTACACGTAATGCTCGTAGTCGGTCCAACTCACGCTGATGGAGTTGAGTTGGTTGACGCTGGAACAAGCCGCCAACACCACGGGGCTTAGCGCCATGACCAAAGCTAACGTAATAATCACTACTTTTTTCATACTTAGTCCGTTTACCTCTAAGTTTTTGATAGCTTATTATAACATAGCCCGTCCAAAAACACAACACAAACGATACATTTTTGCGAGATGTCCCTTCTATGTCCCATTTCGACCTTGCCAAGGACGCAAGGTTTGCATTATAATAAGGATATCCAAAAGATTCAGGTGGATTATGGTCAAGTTTTACAAAGGAAACACACTCTCTCGCCTCGCCGACAAGATCCTCTCTTCGATCCCCAAGGACGCTACGGGTCGCCACGTCGTCATCGTGCCCGACCGTTTTACTTTGTCTATCGAGCAAAAACTCGCCCGCAAAGGATCCCTTCTTACCGTGGAGGTCTTGCCTTTTTCGCGCTTTGCGCGAAGCGTTTTGGGTGCGCGCGCCAAAGAGAGTCTCACGCCCGAAGGGTGTACCATGATCCTATCCAAAGCGATCGAGACCTGCAAAAAAGACCTGCGCTACTACGACCGCGCGGTGGGGAGCGACGGCTTCGTCAACGAAATGTACTCGGCTCTGGTTTCGGTGCGCAATAGCGGTATCACCCCCACAAGGCTTCGCCTTGCCGCCGAGGGGATGAAAGGGCGCGTCGCGGACAAGACCCGCGATATGGCGATCATGTTGGACGCCTATCTCGCCGCTTTGACCGCACGTTACTCCGACCCGACCACTCTTTTGCAGTTGCTGTCCGACTATATCCCGTCGGAACCTGCGATCTCGTCCACTTGCTTTTATTTCGTCCACTTTTATTGCTTCAACAAGATGCAGTACCAAGTGATCGGGCAGTTGATGGCGTATGCCAAAGAGGTGCATATCGGCTATATCGCCGAGGACGTGGGCGAGGACAACCGCCGCATTTTCCCCTCCGACCTTCGGGAGACGTTGTGGCAGATCGCCCGCGAAAAGGGGGTGTTTTGCGAGACCGTTTCGGCTTACGAGCCCCTGCTCCCCGCCAAACAGGCGTTGCAAAACCGCCTTTTCGGCTACGGTGACGAGGAGGAGGAATTGGCGGAGTTGGCAAAAGCCCAAGCCAAAGAGAGCGTTAGGCTGTTTACCCGCCCCACGGTCAGAGAGGAGTTGCAGACGGTCGCCGCCGAGATATCCCGCCTTTTGCGAGAGGGATATCGCTATCGCGATTTTGCGGTCATTTCCGCCGACCCCGAGGGAATAGGCGAGTTGTTGGAAGAAGTCTTTGACGACTACCGCATCCCCGTTTTCCGCGACCGAAAGGTGCTTTTGTCCCAAGAGCCGCTGGTGCGCTATATCTTGGACGGCATCGAGTGTTTGCGCTCCAATTTGGAGTGGGAGAAGGTGATGACCTTTGTCAAAAATCCCTTCTTCGGAGCGTCTTTGGACGAGGTGGCGGAGTTTGAAAACTATTGCCGCAAATACGCGATCGACCATACGCGCTTCAACCACCCGTTTACCTTGCGTTCCGACCGCGTAGGCGAGGACGACTTGGAGACCGCCGAAAAGGTGCGCGCCCGTCTTATCGACGAGTTGCCCTCGTACTCGGATTGTACCACCGTACACGACTATATCCAAAGGATACGCGATTATCAAACGAGACAGGGTTTGGACGCGAGGTTTGCCGACTTTTTCGCCAAGCAAAAAGACGGTTTTGCGTTCGGCGCCGAACGCACCCGCCAAGTCCCCCAAAAGTGGCGGGACCTGTTGGATACTTTCGATACCTTGTTGGGACAAGAACAAGCGGATCTCACTCGCTTTTTGCATCTATTTCAGTCGGCGTTGGACTCGATCAAGATCTCCTTGTTGCCGTCGTCTCTGGACCAAGTGTACATCGGCGAGGCAAAAGACAGCCACTACGAAGGAGTCAAGGTCATGTTTGTGGTGGACGCGGTGGACGGCAAGTTGCCCGCCATTCCGCAATCGGGCTCTATCTTGAGCGACGCGTTTTATCGCGCGCTGCAATTAGGGGACGTGGTGGTGTACCCGTCCGCCAAAGATCAAGGGCGGTACAGTCGGTTTTATCTCGAGCAACTATTGCTGCTCCCCGATCTGTTGTACGTCTCTTACGCGGGGGCGGACGCTTCGGCTTGCGAACAACGCCCCTCCGAAGTGGTCGAGTCGCTATCCGCATTGTACGATCTTCCGATACAAGACGGCTTGGGGCACTCTTTGATCGAGCGGGTCGGCAACCGCGAGCACGCCTACAAAGTGCTATTGCGGGAAAAGGATAGTTTGCTGTCTTGGGAGATCGAGCGATTGCAAGCCATCTTGAGCGAGCATGACTTGGCGCGCTACGCCGCCGTCACCACCCCCATAGGCGAGGGCTTGACTCGTACCGAGATCTTTTTCCGCAACGATCTCACCAGTATCTCTCAGCTCGAGACCTATTTCGGCTGTCCCTACCAGTTTTTCGTCAAGTACGGTTTGGGCGCCAAAGAACGCAAGGAAGCGCAAGTGGACGCCAACGAAGTGGGCAACGTCATCCACCGCGTGTTGGAACTGTTGTTCGGCTCGGTAGACGTGGATAACGTGACGGAGGAGGAGTTGGAAGACTTGATCGAAGGATATATCCAAACCGCCATCGACGAAAGCCGTCTCGTCGGCTTGACCGAAAAGGAATACGCTTCGCGCATCAGGCGGCTCAAAGACGAGTGCCGCTATATCGCCCGCACCGAGTTCGATCTAGTCAAACAAAGTCGTTTTCGCCCCATCGGCACCGAGATCCGCTTCGGCGGCAAGGACGCGCAGTACCCCGCTATCGACCTATCGGACGGGGTGAGCCTTAAGGGGATCATCGACCGCGTGGATCGCTGCGGCGACTATATCTCGGTGGTGGACTACAAGTCGGGAGAGGAACACTCTCGGCTCAAACACGTCTATTACGGACACAAGTTCCAGTTGTACGCCTATCTCGGCGCGCTGCGTTCTCAAGGATTCCGCCCGGTGGGCGCGTTTTACAAAAAGGTGTCGGGCAGATACCGCCCTTCCTACGATAAGACCCCGCCTCTTGCTCTCAAAGGGCAGGTGGTGGACGATCCCACGATCCTATCGCTATTCGAGCCGGATATTCTTAACGAGGATCAGGGACGATTGCTGCCGTTTAGGCGAAGCAAAGGCGCATTGGTCCCCATCGAAAACAAGGACGAGACGGCTTTGAGCGAAAAGCAACTCAACGACGTGGTCGATTACGTCGACCGGCTGATGAAACAGGCGGTACGAGACGTCAAAGACGGCTATATCGTCGCCAATCCCGCTTTTGACGCGTGCAAGTATTGTCAAGCCTGCGATATGTGTCCGCAAGGCAAAAAAACGCCCGAAAGAAAGACGTCCGAGGTCAAACCATCCCAGTTCGATCTCTCTCAAACCACAGATCAGGAGAACAGCCTATGAAACCGACCGCCGAACAGCAACAAGCCATCGATCGCGTGGATTGCGATCTGATCGTCACCGCGGGCGCGGGCAGCGGCAAGACCAAGACGATGGTCGACCGCGCCATCTCTTTGATCACGTCGGGGGCGGACGTGGAGCGCATCACCATGCTGACCTACACCGAGGCGGCGGCTGCCGAAATGAAAGAGCGGTTTCGAGTGGAGTTGTCCAAGCGCCTCAAAGGGGAGACGGATAAGGACGTGCGGGAGCGCATCCTCAATCAGATCGACGCCATTCCGTACGCGCAGATCTCCACCATTCACAGTTTTTGTTACTCTCTCGTGCGGGAGTTTTTCGAGCAAGTGCCCATCGCCCCCTCGGTGCGTATCGTGGACGACGAGGGGCAAAACCCCCTCAAAGCCAAAGCCTTCCAAAAGACCTTGCTCATCATGCAGGACGACGAGCGGTTTGAGCAAATGCGGGCGCAAGTGGCTTTGCGTCGCGACGACGATCTATGGACGCTCATCGAGTTGCTGTACGAAAAAATGTTGGTGCAGCCCGATCGTCACAAATGGTTAAGCAGAGTGATCGAGTCCAATTTTACCAAGGACGTGGAAGAGACTCCCGCCTGCCGCTATTTGGTCGACAAGAACGTGCGTTACGCCAAGTACGTGTGCGAAACGAGCCGCGATCTGCTTGCCAAACTCACTCAAAGCGGAGTAGAGGACAAAAACGGCAAAAAGGGTCTCTCTACCCTTGTTGCCAACTTCCAAATGTTTGAATCCTGCTCCTCTTTGGGGGAGTGTTTGCAGGCGTATCAAGAACACCTTTCCGTCAAAGCGACCGTCAACAAAAAGGATTCGCCTTACGAGGATAGGATTGCGCAACTCAACGACTTTGGCAAAAAACAAATCGCCGAACGAATGCAGGCGATCGCGGAGTGCGGCACGATCGACGAGATCCGCGCCCGCCACTCGAGCATTCAATCCCACGTGGGATCTTTGATCGACTTTGTCTTGCTGTTCGACGAGCAATACGCGGCGATCAAAAAGGAAAACTGCGTGGTCGACTTTGCCGACCTCGAAAAGTTCACCATCGACTTACTCAAAGACGATAGTTTGCGCGAGGAGATCGTCTCGAGGCGGGACTACGTCTTCGTGGACGAGTTTCAGGACGTCAACGAGGTGCAAAACACCATCGTTCACCTCATCACGCCCCCCGATCGCTTGTTTACGGTGGGGGACAGCAAACAGAGCATTTACCGCTTCCGTCAAGCCGACCCCAACATCTTTTTGTCCCGCTTGGACGAGTTGACTCCCAAAGGGGAAGCGATCTCTTTTTTGGACAACTTCCGTTCGGACAAACCCATTCTCGAGTTCGTCAATCGGCTGATGTCCCCTCTGATGACCCGCTCTTTCGGGGGCGTGGACTACCAAGACCAAGCGGCGTTCCGTATCCGTCCCGAAGCCGCAGACGGGGAAAACAGGGTGCGCGTCGCACTTCTAACGCCGATCGAAAAGGAAAAGCGATCGGTAGAGGGAATCTATCGAGTCAAAGATGACGTAGGTGTGGTCGAAGAGACCACGGGCGACGAAGAGGGCAGAGTGATCGTCGCCTATATCAAAGAGTTGTTGGGCAAACCCGTCACGATCAAAGGGGTCACGCGCCCCTTGACCTATGCGGATTTTGCCATTTTGTTCCGTTCCCGCGGGGGAAGCGCGGGCGCGATCATCAAGCAATTGACGATGGCGGGTATTCCTCTCAACGGGGAGTCGTTCGACAACGACTCGGGACAGCGTGAGATCGCCCTCTTGTTCAACTACGCCCGCTTGCTCGACAACCACAGGCAGGATTATCCCTTACTCACCGTGATGCATTCGGCGTTCGGCGGGTTCAGCGACGACGAATTGGCGGAAATACGCCTTGCCGCTTCTCCCTTCGCTCCCTTTTGGCAGGCTTGCGAACAGTACGCCCGCCAAGAAAACGAGTTGGGAGCGAGGTTAAAAGCGTTTTTGGAGATCAATCAACGATACCGTTTTGCTTCTTCCTTTACCCCTCTTTCCAAACTGTTCACCTCGCTCGTGTATCAGACGGGCTTTGCGGATAGGGTGTTGACGTTGGAGGACGGCTTAAGCAGACTGTCCGTCTTGCTCAACTATATAGGGGGTTTGGACTCCTTGTACGTGGCGAACGATCTCAGTACGTTCGCCGAGTACGCCAGGGTGACCGAAGTCGACAAACTCGACCTCAAACGCTCGGCTTCGGGCGCGGGCGTCTCCGTAATGACCATTCACCACAGCAAGGGCTTGGAGTTTCCCGTGGTCGTGGTGGCGGACGTGGGACACCAAACCAAAGATTCTTCCGACGCGGTGGTCGCCGACCGCGATCTGGGCATCGGCACCAAATACTACGATCCGACTACGCGTACTTCGTACAACACGATCGCCCTGTTGGGGATCAAACAAAAGATCAAAGACGAGACTCGCGAGGACGCTTTGCGGCTATTGTACGTGGCGACTACGAGGGCGCAAAACTACTTGCTCATCACGGGCAAAGCGGCAAAGGCTTGTGCTATCCCCGAATTGGGCAATACGTTTGCCCAATGGATCCAATACGCCATCGACAAAGAGGGTTTGCAGAGTTACTTGTGGCGACCCGACCCGACCCAAGCGAGCGAGGACTCGCCCGCGACCGAGCCCTCTTCCGAGGTCAAAGAGGAGCAGGATTGGGAGAAGGTGTTGTCCTACGTCTATCCCCACTCCTCGGCAGTCGGCTTGTCCCCCAAGTACACGGTCACCGCGCTCAACGCCTTGTCCGCCGAGGGGGAGCCTACGCCGCCCGCTCTCTTTGGCGACGAGGACGCGCCCAAGCGGGGTACCGACTATCACAAGGTATTGGAGCATATCGACTTGTCGGCGGATTCGTCCGATAAGGTCGAAGCGCAACTTGCCGAATTGGTAGAGGAGGGGGTGTTGACCCAAGAGGAAGCCTCCGTCGTCGATCGTCAAGCCCTATCCCGCGTGCTGTCGCTGCCTTTGATGCGCTCGATCGCCAAAGGAACTTATTTCCGCGAGCAACGCTTCGTGATGCCCTCTGTCGCTTCCGACTTGGGGCTCGATTGCGACGAGTCGGTGTTGGTACAAGGCACCGTCGACTTGATCGCCGAGGTGGACGGCAAACTCCTCGTGGTGGACTACAAACACTCCGCAAAGAGCGCCGACAAACTCAAAGAGACCTACCGCACACAGTTGGAACTGTACGCCCGCGCGGTGTCGTCCGCTTACGGAAGAGCGGTGGATGGCAAGTATTTGGTGGAACTCTCCCGCGGTTTGGTGATCGAGGTGTAAGTCCCATACGACAAAAAAATGCCTTCGGCTCGTCCGAAGGCATTTTTCGTAACGTCAAGTAACGACTATTCTTTGGTTTCTTCCCGCAATTCCTCAGGGACGATGTCGCCCACCCCGTTAAGGATCAAGCGAGGGCGATAGGCGTATTCTTCCACCGTCTCGCGACTGGATACGCCCGACAGCACCAGCGCGGTGTCCAAACCGCTCTCGATCCCCGCCACGATGTCGGTGGTCATGTTGTCGCCCACTAGCGCGCACTCGAAGTTGAGCACGTGCAGCATGTGCAAAGCGGTGGACGTCATCAGCGAGTTGGGTTTGCCTACATAGTAGGCATGCTTGCCCGTGGTGATCTCGATAGGCGCGGTCAACGCCCTGCACGCCGGCGCGATACCCGACTCCTCGGGATAGGTCAGATCGTAGTTGGTCGCGATAAACTTGGCGCCCTTGCCGATCAATCGCATGGCGGTCGTGATGTTGCTCCAGTTGTAGGAAAAAGTCTCGCCTATGACCACGTAGTCGGGGTTTTGGTCGTCGAAGTGGATGCCGCCACGTAGCAACACCTCAAACAGTCCCGGTTCCCCCACTATGTACGCCGAACAGCCGGGCTTTTGCGAGGTCAAAAAGTGCAATGTCGCCATCGCCGAGGTGTAGAAGTGGTCGGGGGAGATGTCCAGTCCCAATTTGAGCAGTTTGTCGTGCAGTTGCTCGGGCGTTTTGCCCGATCCGTTGGTCAAAAAGAGGTATTTTTTGTCGCTCTTTTGCAACCAATTCACGAAGTCCTTGACCCCGGGGAGCAGACGGTTGCCGTGATAGATCACCCCGTCCATGTCGCAGATGAATGCTTTTTTGTTGCGTAGTTGTTCCATATCTAGTCCTCTGTTTCGCGCCGTCCCGCCCCTTTTTCTATGGCTTTCGCCAAGGCGATGGCGCCGGTTTGATGTTCGTAATAGCTTTGTTTGCGGCGTTCTTTGGCTTTGGTCTCGTTGATACGATCGAGCATCGCTTGGAAGTCTTGGGGTTTAGCCACGTGCAGTAGCGCCAATTCCACCCGCTTGGGCGTGACGTAAACCACTCCGCCGTTGGTGCAAAACTCGATCTCGCCCGCGCTCGTTACCGCTTTGCCAAATCCCTTGGCGACCGCGCCCACTTCCTCTTGGTGTCCCGCCAACACTTGGTAGCTTCCGTCGTATAGGGGCAAGGTCAGGCTATAGGCGTCTCCTTCGTAGTAGACGCCCTCGTCGGGCGCATAGATCTTGAGCGCAAACGCCTTCATCCTTGATACCCCTCCAATTCGTCCAGAGCGCCGATAAAATAAAAGTCGTTTTCGGGGATATCGTCCACTTTGCCGTCCAAGATGGCGTTGCACCCCTCGATGGTCTTGGCAAGGGGGACGTACCGCCCTTTCATGCCGGTATATCCTTCCGCCACAAAGAAAGGTTGGGAGAAAAAGCGTTGCAATTTGCGCGCTCTGTACACCAACAGTTTGTCCTCTTGTCCCAATTCGTCCATACCCAAGATGGCGATGATATCTTGCAATTCTTTGTACCGCTGCAAGGTATTGATGACCCGTTGCGCGGTATCGTAGTGCAAATCGCCCACCACGTCCCTTTCGAGGATGCGGCTGGAACTGTCCAAGGGATCCACGGCGGGGTAGATACCCGTCTCCACGATCTTACGGCTAAGCACGGTCGTCGCGTCCAAGTGGGTAAAGATGGTGGCGGGAGCGGGATCGGTCAGATCGTCCGCGGGCACGTACACCGCTTGCACCGAGGTGATGGAGCCGCGGTCGGTGGAGCAAATGCGCTCTTCCAACTGCCCCAGATCGGTCGCCAAGGTGGGTTGATAGCCGACAGCCGAGGGCATACGCCCCAAGAGGGCGCTGATCTCGCTGCCCGCTTGTACGTAGCGGAAAATGTTGTCGATAAAGAGCAGCACGTCCTGTTGTTGCGCTTCCCGCCAGTACTCGGCGATGGTCAAGCCCGACAGCGCCGCCCTCATACGCGCGCCGGGAGATTCGTTCATCTGTCCAAAGACCAAAGCGGTCTTATCCAACACGCCCGATTCCTTCATTTCGGACACCATTTCGTTACCTTCGCGGCTACGCTCGCCCACGCCCGTAAAGATACAGCGCCCCTCGTGAATGGTGGCGACGTTGTGTATCAATTCCAGTATCAGCACGGTCTTGCCCACGCCCGCGCCCCCAAACAAGCCGATCTTGCCGCCTTTGGGGTAGGGGGTCAATAGGTCGATCACTTTGATGCCCGTCTCCATGATCTCGCCCACGCTCGCTTGGTGGATCAAAGCGGGCGGATCGCGATAGATGCTCCATTTGGCGCCTTGGGGGGCGGGTTGCTCGTCCAAAGGTCTGCCCAACGCGTCCAACACCCGTCCCAACACTTGGTCGCCCACGGGGATCTCGATGGTTTTGCCGGTGGCTTCCACCTGCATACCGCGGGACAAACCCTCGGTGGACTCCAAGGCGATGGTACGCACCACGTTGCCTTCTCTATGGGCGTGCACTTCCAAATACACGGGATGATCCGCACCCGTCACGGTCAACAATTCGTGACCTTTGGGCAGGTGGGTCTCGTAATACACGTCCACGACGGGTCCTATGATTTGTATGATCGTACCGATATACGTTTTCATTGTCTATCCTCGTTTGCGATTTTGGCGGTGTTGACGTCGGACAACTCGTTGGTGATCCCGTCCTGCCGCAAGTGGTTCATCTGAAGGGTCATTTCCTCCAGTATTTCGGTGGCGTTGTCGGTGGCGGTGTGCATGGTGGTCATGCGTTTGAAGTTGAGGGCGGTCGCCGCTTCCAGCAGCGCCAAATACACTTTGCCCACCACGTCGTTGTACACCAATCCCTCCAAATCACCTTCTCCCGCCGCCAACGGGAGCGATGTTGCGTTCGCGCTCTTGGACAAGGGCAATAGGCGCTTACTCACGACCTCTTGGTTGCCCGCCGAAAGGGAGTGGGTGTAGATCATTTCCACCCCGGTCAAATTGCCGCTTGCGTATGCGTCGAGCAACACTTTGGCGATCTGTTCGGCGTCGGGCAACATCGGAGACTGCATGGCGTGTACGAAGGCGTTGTTGCACTTGATCCCGCCTCTTTTCAAAAAATCCCTCGCCATGTTGCCCACGGCGTAGATCTTGCGAGAGGTTACTCCCTGCAGTCGCTCCAATGTGTACGAGCGCACTTTTTCGTTGTAGTCTCCGCAAAGACCTTTGTCGGACGCAAACACCAAGTACCCCGTGCAACCCTCTTTCTGCTCGTAATAACGAGCGATCGAGGGTTGATCGCACACGCCGTCAAGCGCCTTCGAGAGGGTGTTTTCCCACTCTTGGCAATCACTCAATCGCTGATTCAACTTCGGCATCTTGGACGCCGACAGTAGATACATGGCTTTGGTGATCTTGACCGTGTCTTGTATCCCTTGCATGCGGGACTTGATTTCGCTTACTCCCTTCATTTGTTTAGTAGACGCTCGACCGCTTGGCGAACGACCGTTTCGTCCTCTTGGTCGAAATCTTGCGCCTTGCGTATCTTACGCATGGTCGCATCTTGCGTTTGGTGCATATACGTCAACAACTCGCCGACGAAAGAAGGCACCTCTTTGGCGGGTACGGAACGCAGCAGATCGTTGGTCATAACAAACAATTCCACCGCCATATCTTCCATGCTAACGGGTTGGTAGCGGGGTTGTTTGAGGGATTCGGTCAACCGTTCTCCTCTCGCCAATACCGCTTTGGTGCCCGCGTCCAGGTCCGCTCCGAAACGGGCGAACAGTTGCATCTCTCTATAGTGCGCCAAGTCCAATCGGATCTTGCCGCTCAGCCTCTTGATGGCTTTGGTCTGCGCCGCCGAGCCCACACGACTGACCGACAATCCCACGTTGATAGCCGGACGGACGCCTGCGTGGAACAATTCGCTCTCCAAATAGATCTGTCCGTCGGTAATGGAAATGACGTTAGTGGGCACGTAAGCGGCGATGTCCCCCGACAGGGTCTCGATGATGGGCAACGCGGTCAAACTGCCGCCGCCCAACGCGGGGGAGAGATGCGCCGACCGCTCCAGAAGACGGCTATGCAAATAAAAGATGTCGCCGGGGTAAGCTTCCCGTCCCGAGGGACGGCGGAGCAGTAGCGAGATGGTACGGTACGCCACCGCGTGTTTGGACAAGTCGTCGTAGATGATCAGCGCGTCCTTGCCGCGGTACATAAAGTCCTCGGCGATCGCCGTGCCCGTGTAGGGGGCGAGATACTGCAAGGGTGCGCTCTCCGCCGCCGTCGCCGACACCACCACCGTATAGCGCATGGCGTCGTGGGCGGTAAGATCGTCGATCAATTTGCGCACCGTGCTGATCTTTTGTCCGATCGCCACGTATACGCACACCACGTTTTTGCCCTTTTGGTTGATGATAGCGTCCACGGCAAGGGCGGTTTTGCCCGTTTGACGGTCGCCGATGATCAATTCCCGCTGCCCTTTGCCAATGGGGACGATGGAGTCGATGGCTTTGATACCCGTCTCCAAGGGGGAGTCCACCTTGGTGCGTTGCCAAATGGTCGGCGCGGGGGCTTCCAAGTTGCGGTACCCTTTGGCGCGGATATTGCGTCCTCCGTCCAAGGGGTTGCCCAACGGGTCGATCACCCGTCCCAAAACGTCCTCGCCCACGGGCACGGACGCCACGCGATGGGTGGCGTAAGCGATGTCGCCCGCCGCCACTTCGTTTTCGCCCGACAGCAAGATAGCGCCCACTTGTTTTTCTTCCAAGTTGAGCGCCAAAGCGTATTTGTCTTTGCCCAAATAGATCAATTCGCCCATCACGACGTCGGCAAGCCCCTCGATCAACACCACGCCGTCGTTGACCGTCTTGACCCGACCCGCTTTTTGTATCGATCCCGTCTTGGGAAGGGCGGCGAGTTGCTCTTTGAGTTGTTGCGATATCAAATGAAAATCAGCCATTGGTTTTGAGTGCGTCTAATTTGCTCTTCAAACTGCCGTCGTACACTTTTTCGCCGTCAAAAATGACGATACCCCCCAGTAAGGAGTCGTCCACGTGGTATACCACCGTATATTCTCCGTATTTTTTCGCCAAAAAAGCCTCGACCTTGACCCGATCCGTATCGAGCAAGGGACGAGCGACGGTCACGTGGATATTAGTCATGCTCTCCTCCCCAAGCGGACAGGCAGTCTTGGATCAACTTGGAGTTGTCCTCTTCGGATATCTCCTTTTCCAACAGTTCCTCGGTCAGCTTGATGGCGACGTCGACCACTTCGCCTCGCATCTCTTCCACCGCGTTTTGCCTCTCTTGGGCGATATCCTCTTGCGCCTTGGCTTTGAGGGCGGCGATGTCGTGATCCGCCGATTGCTTTTGTTCTTCCAAGTAGGCGTCCAGTTCGGCTTGCGCGGTCTTTTGCTTATCGGCGATCTCTTGGTCGCAAGCGGCAAGTTTGGCGTCGTACTCGGCTTTGAGGCTCTCCGCTTCCTCTTGCATTTGCTTGCCCTTGTCAAGCCCCTCTTGGATGGTGTCCTGACGCTTTTTGATAAACTTGAGCACGGGTTTGTACAGCAAAAAGGTCAGTCCCGTCATCAGGACGACAAAGACGATCAAGTGCATCAATATTTTGACCCAATCGATGCCCAATATGGTGCTTGCCAGTATGCTCGTCATGGCTTACTCCTTATAGCAAGTTGATGACCAACAAGATAGCGACGACCAATGCGTAGATGATAGAGGTCTCGATAAATACCAATCCCAGTATCAGGGTGGTACGGATCTTGCCGTCTGCCTCGGGTTGACGAGCGATCCCGTCGATGGCTTTGGTGATGGCAAACGCCATACCGATAGCGGCAACGGCGGCGGGGATCAATATCGCCAAAGCGGCGGCGATAGCGAACACGGCGTTGGTTTCGATAGCGGACAATAGTATCATAATATCCTCCTTGATTGCCACTTGGGGCAACGTTTATTATCATTAGGCTTTGACCTTTTTTTGTTTGATCTTTTTGATACGGGGCTCGGTCTTTTCCCCGTAGAAGATGGTGGTCAAGGTGGTCAACACGTAGGTTTGCACCAAAGCGTCGATCAGCGTAAACAGCACGGCGGCAATGGCGGGCAACGCCACCGAAAAGTACAGCGCCTTGACGTAATAGATGAGTTCCCCGACCAGTAGTCCCGACAGCATGGCGCCGAAAAGACGAAAACTCATACTGATAGGCAACGAAAAGTCGATGAGCGCCTGTCCCAGTCCGTAAAAGCGGTTGGAAAGGAACGCCCCCGCCAAAATGGTGACGAACGAACAGCCGGCTATGGCGATACAGGCGTTGAGGTCGCTCATCACGGCGGGCAGCGTGATGACTTGTCCCCCCGCTACGATCTGGATACCCAACAGTTCAAACAAAGTTCCCACGAAGATATACACGCCGGCGGAGAAGGCGTACGCCCCCAAAAAGCCGTTGCGGTGGGGGGAGTTGCCCGTCGCCATGTCGTGAAAAAACTCTACGATCTTTTCCAAGATCGCTTGCGCTTTGCCGGGTACCATCTTAAAACGAGGGATAAAGAAAATGCGGATGATAAGGGCGACAAGAAGCAAAAAACCGGCGACGATCACGGCGGACACGACGCCGGGGCTGACGTTGACGCCGAGGATATCGAATCCTTGGGGCATCAAACCTTCTTTCATGATCTCGCCTAAGCTGGGTTTGGTCGATTCTTCTGCCAACAAGTAGTTCATAGATCCCCTCCCGCTATCAGCGCATACGATAGCGCACGCACGTACATATAATAATGGATTATAGCACTTTGGGCGGTCGTTTTCAAGTCTTTTTGCAAGTCAATTTTGCGTTTTTTTCATAAGAAAAAAGTTTTTTCAAATTTTCTTGTCCAAACCATCGCCAAAAGTTTGCCACCCGCTCCCAAAAGTGCTATGCTTTGTTGCGGATATTGATAGATTGGACTGACTATGGAATACTATACGCTTTTGTTGCCTTTGGCATTGATATTGTTGCTTAGCAAGACCATCGGGGTGGGATTTCGCCGAGTGGGCGTCCCCCAGGTGATCGGCATGATCTTGTCCGGCATCGTGGTCGGATGTATCGGATTTATCCCTCGTCAAGAGGTGTTGACCCCTTCCGTATTGGAGGGTTTGTCCTTTTTGGCAAAGATCGGCGTGGTCATCATTATGTTTTCGGCGGGGTTGGATACCGATTTGGTCAAGGTCAAACAGACGGGCGTTGCCGCCATCGTCATCACCGTCCTCGGCGTGGTCGTCCCCTTGGCTTGGGCTTTGCGGTAGCGGGCGCTTTCTTGGGCTTTGACAATATCCTGTCCTGTCTGTTCTACGGGGTCATTTTGACCGCCACTTCGGTGTCCGTCACGGTCGCCGCGCTCAAAGAGCTGGGCAAATTGGATACCAAGGTCGGCACCGCCATCATTTCCGCCGCCATCATCGACGATATCATCG
>CADBTQ010000011.1 GCA_902797685.1 uncultured Eubacteriales bacterium
CAAAAAGGCGTTCACCATCATCTTGGCTTCCACCATCTTGATTTGGTTTATCTCTCACTTCACTTGGAGTTGGTACTACGTGCCCGACGAGCTCATCAACGACTCCATCTTGGCGGGTATCGGCAAGTTCGTGCAGCCTCTGTTCACGCCGCTTGGCTTCGGTAGTCAGTTGGGCACCTTCGGTTGGGTGTTCGTGGTCGCCGCCGTCACGGGTTTGATCGCCAAAGAAAACGTGATCGCCACCTTCGGTACGTTGGGTGCTTGTGTGGCGGGCGCTATGATCGACGTGGAAGCGGACGGCGGTATCGCCGCCGTGGAAGCGATGATCGCCGGTACGGGTATCAACCAAGCCGCTTTGATCGCCTTCATCGCGTTCAATATGCTCACCATTCCTTGCTTCGCCGCCGTGGCTACCGCCAAAGCCGAATTGCCCAATAAGAAATCCTTCGTGGGCACCATTCTGTTCTGGATGGCTACCAGTTATATCGTCGCGACGATGGTGTACCTCATCGGTACGTGGTGGTGGACCGTGTTTATCTTCGCCGCCGTGTGGGCTGTGGTCATCACTTTGATCGTGCTTACCAACAAGGGCGTTATCAAGTGGCCGAGCCGCAAAGCCCAAGCCGCCAAGCCCGCTTTGCCCATCGGTTGCATCGGTTGCTCTCAAGCCAAGTCCTGCCAAGGCACCGCCGCTTGCGCCAAAACCGATGACGAGGACAAAAACGCCGCCCGTAAGGAGTAACCCCCAAACGGCTAACTCCGACCTAACGCAAAAAGAGTAGTTGCCTTGCATACGGCAAACTCCGACATTTCCCTCGATCGCCCGAACTCGTTTCGGGCGATTTTTTCTCCCCGCCTCGTCATTCCGAACGCAGTGAAGAATCCCTATGTCATCCCGAGGGTAGCATAGCGGACTCGAGGGATCTAAGCTCGATCTTACCACCGCAACGGAGCGGCGATATGCCGCGAGAAATCATGGGGCAACGCCCCAATTCACGACCGCAGGTCAATTCATATGCCGCATAGCGGCAATTCATACGCCATAAGCGCTTTTCCCTTGAGATTCCTCGACTTTGCTCGGAATGACTTCGTTTGTGCCCCCTACGCCACTATCGTGTCGAAAAAGTTGCCTATTTGTCGTACTCTACCGAGGATAGAAATTAGGACTTGTCAAGGGCGCAAAAGAGGTGTTAAAATAGTACCAACTTACACCTTAGGAGTTTGCTTATGTTCGGTAACAATACCTACTGGTGGTTCGGCTTACTCGGCTTTGCGCTGTTCGTCGGGCTCAACGTGCTCGTGTGGGCTTTGCGCAATCGTCCCAAACTCAGCTTTGCCATCGGCTACTCGATAGCGGTGTTTTTGTTGTTGTACAAGATCGCCGAGTATATTGCCTATCAAGGGATGGGCGAACACGTCAGGGTGCCTTTGGAGTTTTCGGCGCTCAGTTACTTCATGTTTGCCATTTTGGTCACCTTCCGCGTCAAAGGAGCGGACGCTTTCGGCTGTTTCGTCGCCATGTTAGCTGGGATGATGTACTCTTTCTCCATATGGATATCTCCCGATACCCACTTCGCCAACCGCGATATTTGGTTCCTCTTCGTCATGGCGGTCGTCAATCACCATTTGCTCTACTTGGGCGGCGCCTTGATCGTGATGAACTCCCGCCGCTTCGACCCCCGTCAATCTTGGATATTCGCCGTGGGCACGGGACTGATGGTAGGCTATTCGTGGCTGCTGTACAGTGTGACCGATTACGGCAAGATCTACGGCAAGCCCATCATTATCTCCATCACGGACGGCTCCATTTTGCTCAATCTCACCCACGCCGAGTCCGTCAAGGCTTGGGAGTTGGGGTTGTGGATACCGGGCGCATTGTGCCTACTGGCGCTGTTTGCGGTGGCGTTCTATCTACTCAACCGCTGGCAAGCCAAACGCCGCGCCAAAGTGGGGCTTGACGAGGACTATTTCCCCTCGTTTGGAGAGGTGTTCAACAAGCGATTGTTCCGCTCGGTATACGTCTTTGACGAGCGTCCCTTGCCGCCTTTGTATCGCCCCGTGGCGGTCGCCGTGGAAGAGAGGGAGGGCGTTTTGGAGGAGAGGCAAGAGAGCGAAACGCAACGAGGAGACTTAGAGGGCGAAGTCGTCGCCACTCGACCCGACGGATCGGACGACGATAGGCGGTAGGCGCGTTGTTTTGACGCAACGCCATATCCGAAGTTGATTTCCATCGCGAATACTTGATCGATTTGTAAACAAAAAACCTCGCAAGCTGAAGTGAACCCCATTTGGGACACTCAATAAAAAAACGGATAAAGAATACTTCCTATGGTACAATAGCCGTAGGATGTATTTTTATATGGCAAGTAAAGGACAAAAGTTTAACAAGTATACTGTTGAGTTTCGGCAGCACGTTGTTCAACGATATCTTAATGGTGAAGGCTCTTCGTCATCGTTGGGAAAAGAATATGGGATTTCAGAATACACGATTAGGACTTGGATTCGCGCATATCGCAACAATATCCCAATAGGACAACAAGAAAGAGGAAAAGGCAGAAAGAAGGATAGTGAGATAGACTACAAAGAGAGGTATGAGATACTAAAAAAATACCAGGCCTTCATAGAGGCACGACGAGAGAAAAAGTAATGTTCATTAACCTGCATATTGGGGTATATAAGTTGGATAATATGTGTGCTGCTTTGGATATTGCAAAAAGAACGTATTATAAGTACCGCAATACGCAGGACAAAGACTACTACGATTATCTCTTGATAAGGGAGATATTCGAGGAGAACAAACGAACATACGGATATCGTAGGATATGTGAAGCCATTTTGATTAAGTATGGTGTAATACTGAATCACAAGAAAGTGGCGAGGATTATGAAGAAATATAATCTGAAGCCGGAATACATAAAGCGGATAAAG